>JALWGP010000376.1 GCA_027038775.1 Sedimenticola sp.
GAAGGGCGGGGACCGGCTGGTGGTGGAGACACCGGGCGGCGGCGGGTATGGACGACCTTTGGAGGAGCGCCATGTGCGGCATCTGCGGTGAACTGAGATTCGACGGCAGGCCTGCCGACCTGGCCGCCATCGCCCGCATGACCGAGCGGTTGCGGCCGCGGGGGCCCGACCACGGGGGGAGCTACAGTGACGGGATACTGGGTTTCGGCCACCGGCGCCTCTCCATCATCGACCTGTCGGAACGTGCCAACCAGCCGCTTGTGGACCCGGAGCTGGGGCTGGCGCTGGTCTTCAACGGCACCATCTACAACTACCCGGAGCTGCGTGCCCAGCTGAAACGGAAGGGGTACCACTTCTTTTCCGACGGCGACTCCGAGGTGATCCTCAAGGCCTACCGTGAGTGGGGAGAGGAGGCGCCCGAGCGGTTCCACGGGATGTTCGCCTTTGCCGTCTGGGACATGCGTGAGCGCACCCTCTTCATGGCCCGCGACCGGTTCGGCATCAAGCCCTTCTACTGGACCCGCGACCGGGACCGCTTCCGGTTCGCCTCCACGCTCCAGGCCCTGCTGGCTGGCGGGGGGGTGGACCGGACGCTGGATCCCGAAGCGCTCCATTTCCAGTTCACCCTGCACGGCGTGGTCCCTGCGCCCAGGACCGTGCTGCGCGAAGTGCGCAAGCTGGAGCCGGGGCACTGGCTGCGCATCGATGCCCAAGGCCGCGAAACCAAGGCAGCCTACTGGGAACTCGATGTCAGCCATCCGGAGAGGGTACGCAGCGAGGAAGAGTGGGTGGAGGCCACCCACGAGCTGCTGCGCAAGGCGGTCCGGCGGCGCAATGAAATCGCCGACGTGCCGGTGGGGGTGCTGCTCTCCGGCGGACTCGATTCCAGCCTGCTGGTGGCGTTGCTGGCGGAGCTGGGCAAGGAGAACCTGCACACCTTCACCATCGGTTTCGAGGACCAACCGGAGGAGACGGGCAACGAGTTCGAGTACTCCGACCAGGTGGTGGCGCGCTACCAGCCCCTGCACCATAAGTTCCTGGTGCCCAACCACGAAGTGCTGGAACGCCTGCCCGAGGCGGTGGACGCCATGGCCGAACCCATGTTCGGCCAGGATGCCGTGGCCTTTTACCTGTTGGCCGAGCAGGTCTCGAAAGAGATCAAGGTGGTGCAGTCGGGACAGGGGGCGGACGAGGTGTTCGGCGGGTACTTCTGGTACCCCCGCATCATGGCGGACGGGGAGGGGAGCTGCGCCGAGCGGCTGCGCCGCCACTACTTCGACCGGGACCACGCCGAGTACCTGCGCATGGTGACGCCCGGGTTCCGGGGTGAGGACCATACCTTCGGTTACGTGTCACGCCGGCTGGAGGAGATGGGCGCGGAAAACTGCATCGACGCCGTCCTGGGGCTGGACGTCACCACTTTCATCGTGGACGACCCGGTGAAACGGGTGGACAACATGACCATGGCCTGGGGGCTGGAGGCGCGGGTCCCCTTCCTCGACCACGAACTGGTGGAGCTGGCGGCCCGTTGCCCGCCGGAGATCAAGTTCCGTTCCGGGGGCAAGCACCTCCTCAAGGAGGTGGCGCGTGGCATCGTCCCCGATGCGGTGATCGACCGGCCCAAGGGGTACTTCCCGATGCCGGCGCTCAAGTACGTGCGGGGTGAGTTCCTGGAGTTCATGCGGAGCATCCTCGATTCGAGGACCTGCCGGCAGCGGGGACTGTACCAGCGGGAGTACATCGACATGCTGCTGGCGGCGCCCGAGATGCACCATACCCGCATCCAGGGGAGCAAGCTGTGGCAGCTGGCGCTGCTGGAATTCTGGCTGCAAAGGAACGTTGATGCAACGGAATGAAGCCCGCCCCGTCCGGCGGTGTGGGGATTATGTGACAGCCGTCATGAACGAGTTTGTTTTTGCAGACTCGTCATATATAATCTCCAGATCCAGGTCTTGATTTGTGTTTAGTGCGCGGGAAGTACCGGAGACAAAGAGCATCCCGGGGCTGGCGGTACTTCCGACAAGTGTGCTGTAAGAGGTTTTTGGGGTCTGCAGCAGTATATTTTTACTTCCAAGGAGATAGTCGATGAAAAAAGGTAACAAGAACTTCATTCCCATGGCAGCGGCGATTGCACTGGTTTTGGGAAGCAATGGTGCCATGGCAGGTACCATGGGATATGCCGCCGATGGTGTGAAGGACGTGGTCATGAGTGGCGCCGGGGAGTGCTGGAGGAGCGTCGATGGACCCATGATGCCTCCCGTCGAAAAGTGTGGCGATGCCATGCCCAAGAAAGAGGAGCCCAAGGATGGTGATGACGACAACGACGGCGTGCCCAACAGCAAGGACAAGTGTCCCAACACCCGTGCCGGTGCCACCGTCGATTCCGACGGCTGCGAGATCATCGAGAACCTGGTCATCAACCTCGTGGTCGAGGAGTTCGATTTTGACAGCGCCGTGCTCAAGCCCGAAATGAAAGAGGCGCTGCGTGAGCTGGCCGACAGGATCAAGGCCAGCCCGGGCCACGAGTCGATCACCATCATCGGTCACACCGACAGCACCGGCCCGGAAGAGTACAACATGAAGCTCTCTCTGCGGCGGGCCGAGGCGGCTGCCGAGTATCTGCGTTCCCTGGGTATCGACGACATCACCACCGAGGGTCGTGGTGAGTCGGAGCCCATCGCGGACAACAGCACCCGCGAGGGCCGCGCCCAGAACCGCCGCATCGAGGTGCGCACGCACTGACCGGCGTTTCAGTGGCGCCTCGACGCGAGGCACGAGAAACCGGCGCTTCGGCGCCGGTTTTTCGTATTACAATACGCGCCCACGCGATTCACGTGGCCTTTGGTAGCGGTCACCACTGAGGAGTCATCATGCCAACCATCACCCTTCCCGACGGTTCCCAACGCACCTACGACCATCCCGTCACTCCGGCCGAGATCGCCGCGGACATCGGCCCCGGCCTGGCCCGCGCCATGCTGGCCGGCAAGGTGGACGGCAAGGTGGTGGATGCCGACCATCCCATCGATCACGACGCCGAGGTGGCCATCGTGACCGACCGGGACGAGGAGGCGCTGGAGTTGATCCGCCACGATGCCGCCCACGTCATGGCCCAGGCGGTGCAGGAGCTCTACCCGGGGACCCAGGTGACCATCGGCCCCGCCATCGAGGATGGCTTCTACTACGACTTCGCCCGCGAGGAGCCCTTCACCCCCGAGGATCTGAAAAAGATCGAGGACCGCATGCGCGAGATCGTGGGACGTGACCTGCCCATCCGGCGCGAGGTGTGGGACCGGGAGGAGGCGAAGAAGGTCTTCTCCGAGCTGGGCGAGCACTACAAGGTGGAGATCATCGATGCCATTCCCGAGGACGAGCCGGTTACCGTCTACCGGCAGGGCGACTGGTTCGACGTCTGCCGCGGCCCCCACCTGCCCAGCACCGGCAAGCTGCCCAAGGCCTTCAAGCTGATGAAGCTGGCCGGTGCCTACTGGCGGGGTGACTCGAACAACGAGATGCTGCAGCGCATCTACGGCACCGCCTGGCGCAACAAGAAGGAGCTCAAGGCCTATCTCCACCGCCTGGAGGAGGCGGAAAAGCGCGACCACCGCAAGATCGGCAAGGCGCTGGACCTCTTCCACACCCAGGAGGAGGCGCCCGGCATGGTCTTCTGGCACGACAAGGGGTGGCAGATCTACCTCACCGTGCAGGAGTACGTGCGCGCCAAGTTGCGTGAGCACGGCTACCAGGAGGTGCACACCCCCGAAATCATCGACCGCAGCCTGTGGGAAAAGTCGGGCCACTGGGAGAAGTTCGGTGACATGATCTTCACCACCCACTCCGAGCACCGCGACTACGCCATCAAGCCCATGAACTGCCCGGCCCACGTGCAGATCTACAACCACGGGCTGCGCAGCTACCGCGACCTGCCGCTGCGGCTGGCGGAGTTCGGCTCCTGCCACCGCAACGAGCCCTCGGGCACCCTCCATGGCCTCATGCGGGTGCGCAACTTCGTCCAGGACGACGCTCACATTTTCTGTACCGAAGAGCAGATCCTGGACGAGGTCTCCGCCTTCATCGACCTGCTCTTCGAGGTCTACCGTGATTTCGGCTTCGACGAGGTGCTGATCAAGCTCTCCACCCGTCCCGAGAAGCGCGTGGGCAGCGACGAGCTGTGGGACAAGGCGGAGAAGGCGCTGGCCGATGCCCTGGAGCACAAAGGGCTGGAGTGGGAGCTGCAGCCGGGCGAGGGGGCCTTCTACGGTCCCAAGATCGAATTCTCCCTCAAGGATTGCCTGGGTCGTGTCTGGCAGCTCGGTACCATCCAGCTCGACTTCTCCATGCCGGCGCGCCTGGGCGCCCACTACATTGCAGAGGACAACAGCAAACAGGTGCCGGTGATGCTGCACCGCGCCATTCTCGGCTCCCTGGAGCGCTTCATCGGCATCCTGCTGGAGCACTATGCCGGTGCCCTGCCGGTATGGCTCTCGCCGGTGCAGGCGGTGGTGATGAACATCACCGACAAGCAGGCGCCCTACGTGGAGAAGGTGGCCGAAGCGCTGAAAAAACAGGGATTTCGTGTGCAAACCGACTTGAGAAACGAGAAGATCGGCTTTAAAATCCGCGAGCACACTCTGCAGCGCGTGCCGTACCTGCTGGTCACCGGTGACCGCGAGGTGGAAGAGGGCACCGTTGCCGTGCGGACCCGCAGCGGCGAGGATCTCGGGGCCATGTCCGTGGAGGCGTTCATCGAGCGCCTGGAACAGGATCTGGCCGAACGCAACTGAGCATCTCGAGCCTTCCAGCGACGCCTGGAAGACGGGCTTTTTTATCGACAGAGGAATCCCGACATAGCCAAACAAGACAAAAGGAACCGCCTGAACGACGAGATCACCGCACCCGAGGTGCGGCTCATCGGCGAAGATGGTCAGCAGGTGGGGATCGTCTCCCTGGAGGAGGCGCAGGCGGCGGCGGACGAGGCCGGCCTGGACCTGGTGGAGATCGTGCCCAACGCGGAGCCACCGGTCTGCCGCATCATGGACTACGGCAAGTTCGTCTTCGAGCAGAAGAAGCAGAAGCAGGCCGCCCGCAAGAAGCAGAAGCAGGTCCAGGTGAAGGAGGTCAAGTTCCGGCCCCACACCGACATCGGCGACTACAGGATCAAGCTGCGCAACCTGCGGCGGTTCCTGGAGAACGGCGACAAGGCCAAGGTGACCATGCGTTTCCGGGGCCGGGAGCACGCCCACCGCGAGCTGGGCCTGGAGGTGCTGGAGCGCATCGAGAGAGACCTGGAGGACATCGCCCAGGTGGAGCAGCGTCCGGCGATGGAGGGCCGGCAGATGGTGATGGTGCTGTCACCGAAGAAGAAGTAGGTTTTACGCGAGCGGCCGGGCCAAAGGCATTGCCTGGGTCGCTCTTTCATCCATCCTTGAAAGGAGAGAGAAAATGCCGAAGATCAAGACCAACCGGGGCGCGGCCAAGCGGTTCAAGAAGACCGCTGGTGGCTTCAAGCGCAACCAGTCCCACCGTCGTCACATCCTGACGAAGAAGAGTCCCAAGCGTAAGCGCCATCTGCGCACGCCGGCCATGCTGCACAAGGCCGATGTGAAGGCGGCCCGTCGCATGATTCCCTACGCCTGATTCCGTTTTCGTCAGAGGAGACCAGCCATGCCCCGAGTAAAACGTGGAGTGACGGCGCACAAGCGCCACAAGAAGGTTCTCAAGCAGGCCAAGGGCTACTACGGCGCCCGCAGCAAGGTCTACCGCGTCGCCAAGCAGGCGGTGATCAAGGCCGGCCAGTACGCCTACCGTGACCGTCGCCAGCGCAAGCGCCAGTTCCGCGCCCTGTGGATCCAGCGCATCAACGCCGCGGCGCGCATGAACGATCTCTCCTACAGCCGTTTCATGAACGGCCTGAAGAAGGCGGGGATCGAGATCGACCGCAAGATGCTGGCGGATCTCGCGGTGCACGACATGCCGACCTTTAGCCAGCTCGCAGAAAAGGCCAAGGCCGCTCTCGCGAGTTGATCGGAGGCTGCTGGCAGGCAGCTGCTGAACAGGGTGTCCCGGCCCGGGTGCCGGACACGGCGAACGAGGGGAAGGGCCTTCCGGTCTTTCCCCTTTTCTTTTCCAGCCGGAGAGGATTCATGGATCTGGAGGCATTGACCGAAGAAGCGCTGGCCGCGGTGGCGCAGGCCGCGGAGCTGCGTGCCCTGGACGAGGTGCGGGTGCGTTACCTCGGCAAGAGCGGGCTTTTCACCGAGCAGCTCAAGCAGCTGGGCAAACTCCCCAAGGAGGAGCGGCCGAAGGCCGGCCAGGCCATCAACCAGGCCAAGCAGCGGCTGCAGCAGGCCATCGAGGCGCGCAGGGCCGAGCTCGAGCAACAGGCCCTGGAGGCGCGCCTGGCGGCGGAGCGCATCGACGTGACCCTGCCCGGCCGCACCGCGGGAAGGGGCAGCCTGCACCCGGTGACCCGCACCCTGCAGCGCATCCAGGAGATCTTCGCCAGCGCCGGTTTCAGCGTGGCCGAGGGTCCCGAGATCGAGGACGACTACCACAACTTCGAGGCCCTCAACATTCCCGCCCACCACCCGGCGCGGGCCATGCACGACACCTTCTACTTCGACGAGCACCGGTTGCTGCGCACCCACACCTCGCCGGTGCAGGTACGGGTGATGAGCAACGCCGAACCGCCGTTGAAGGTGATCGCGCCGGGGCGCGTCTACCGTTGTGATTCAGACCTGACCCACACGCCCATGTTCCACCAGGTGGAAGGCTTCATGGTGGACGAGCAGGTGACCTTCGCCGATCTCAAGGGGATCCTGCACGCCTTCCTCAAGACCTTCTTCGAGAAGGACCTGAAGGTGCGCTTCCGTCCCTCCTACTTCCCTTTCACCGAGCCCTCGGCGGAGGTGGACATGGCGTGCGTCATGTGCGGCGGGGAGGGGTGTCGGGT
>JALWGP010000377.1 GCA_027038775.1 Sedimenticola sp.
CCCTGCGCCCGCCGCCGCCACGCCCGGGGGCGCAGGGCGGGATCCGGGAGTGCCACGGTGACATGCACCTGGGCAACATCGCGTGGGTGGAGGGCGAGGTGATGGTCTTCGATGGCATCGAGTTCAATGCCGACCTGCGCTGGATCGACACCGCCAACGACATCGCCTTCCTGCTCATGGACCTGGAGCGGCGCGGCATGGAGCGGCTGGCGTGGCGGTTCCTCAACCGCTACCTGGAACGGACCGGCGACTACGAGGGTGTTCCCCTGCTGGCTTTTTACAAGGGCTACCGGGCCATGGTCCGGGCCAAGGTGGCGGCCATCCGTCTTATCCAGGAAGGTCCCGATTCAGAGGGGACGAAGCAGGAGTTTGCGGACTATCTGGAATACGCGGAGCAGTGCCTGGAACCTGCGGGCCGGCCCGGGTTGTGCATCACCTTTGGTCTCTCCGGCAGCGGCAAGAGTCATTTCTGTCGGGAGCTGCGGGAGCAGCTGGGGCTGATTCACCTGCGTTCCGACCTGGAGCGGAAGCGGCTCTTCGGTCTGGCGCCGGAGGCGGATTCCCGCTCTGCGGTGGAAGGAGGCATCTACACGCCCGAAGCCACGGAGCAAACCTACGGGCGGCTCGAGGAGTTGGCGGGGATGTTGCTGAAAGCCGGTTACAGCGTGGTGGTGGATGCCACCTTTCTCGAAGCAGCGCGGCGGGAACGGTTCCGTGGCCTAGCGGCAAGGGAGGGCGCGGATTTCCACCTCCTCGCTTTCGAAGTGCCGGAAGCGGTGCTGCGCCAACGGGTGGTGGCCCGCAGCCGGGAAGGCAAGGATGCTTCCGAGGCGGACCTGGCGGTGCTGGAGCGGCAGATCGAGAAGCAACAGCCGTTGTCCGACACCGAATGGGAAGCGGCGGTGCGGGTGGACACTACCGCAAGACCGGACTGGGAGGTGCTGCGGAAATCGTTGGCCTGTGACGCCAGGAGAGGGAAGAGGTAGGAGGCCCGCCCCCGGGCCGAATTTCGAACATTCGCGGCGGGGGCGCCGCTCCTACGGGCCGTGTTCGCGGCGGGGGCGCCGCTCCTACCTCAGGCCACTTTGCGCGGCTGTTCCGCCTGGGAGAGACCGGCGCTCTCCAGCGGGCGCAGGGGGTCGGCGCCGATGGTGCCGACCAGGCTCTCCAGGTAGTCGTTGCTGCGTACCTCTTCCAGGCGGGCGCGGGCCTGCGCCAGCCGGCCGGCGATGTCGAGGCGCTCCGCCTCGTCCTCGTAGCCGGGCTGGGCCAGGAAGTTTTCCAGCGACTCGATATGCCGCTCCCAGAGGGCGATGTCGCGCTGCTGCTTCACCTCCAGCCGCTGCCGGTACCAGTCGGACTGGAGCAGGTACTCACGGGTGAACATGGCGCGGATCTCCGGGTGGTGCACGTCCTTGCCCTCGTAATCGCCGGTGGCCATGATGTAGAGCAGGGCGCGCAGGGGCGGGCAGGCCTCTTCCACGCTGCCGTCGTCCAGGTAGCGCTGGGCCACCTTGCGCTGCGCCTCCACGATGTTGTTCACGCCGTCCACGAAGACCTCCAGGTCCTGCAGCTCGGGCTTGAGGATCTCCTCGGTGAAGACCTGGCTGGGGTTGTCGAAGATCTTGCCCATGAAACCATGGACGAAGCGGTCGGTGATGCGGTAGCCCAGGCGGCTGGCCAGCACTTTCTGCCCCTTGTATTCGAAGTCCTCCAGTGGCTCCAGGTAACCGTGCCCGATGAGGTTCTTCGGGTTGCGTTGGCTGGGATGGAGTCGTGCCCAGATCTCGGGAATGAGCAGGCTCACGTCGTGATCCACCCGCAGGTGGGGGCCGATGTGGCCGGCGGAGCTGGAGTAGCCGGCGTAGCCGGTGAGGATGAAGGAGACCAGGGCGTTGTTCAGGTCCGCCGTGGGGCGCAGGGCGTTGAAGGGACCCTTCGTGAGCGCCCCCTCGCTGCCGGCGCCGGTGGTGCTGGGCGACTTGCCGGTGAGCGAGCAGATGAAATCCATGAAGAGCTCGGGCAGCTCCTGGTAGTGGATGGGGTTGTAGACCGCCAGCGGCCGGATGCCCGGTTCGGGCGGATTGTTGCGGCGACCCGCCAGCACCGCGTCCACCGGGTGGCACACCTTCTGGGCCAAGGGCAGCTTGCGGTGGAAGCGGGTGCCGATCTCGGCCACGTAGCTGCGCACCGGGTTCACCAGGTCGGGCCGGGTCTGCAGGTAGCGGGGGTTCTTCGACGGCTTGCCGTCCAC
>JALWGP010000378.1 GCA_027038775.1 Sedimenticola sp.
CCTGGACCACCGCCTGCGCGGCCAGGGGCTGGCGGGGCTGGCGCTGGCACCCTTCCGCCTGGCGCGGGCGGTGGTCCAGGCCTGGAGCGTGCTGGGCCGGCTGCGGCCCCAGGTGGTGCTGGGCATGGGTGGTTTCGTCACTGCGCCCGGTGGGCTGGCCAGCCGGCTGCGCGGCATCCCCCTGGTGATCCACGAGCAGAACACCATTCCCGGCATGGCCAACCGCTGGCTGGCGAAGTTCGCCTCGCGGGTGCTGGAGGCCTTCCCCGGCAGCTTCCCGGCCCGGATCGGCGCCGTGGCCACCGGTAACCCGGTGCGCCGGGAGCTCCTCGACCTGCCGCCACCCCAGGCGCGCCTGGCGGATCGCGAGGGGCCCGCGCGTGTGCTGGTGCTGGGCGGCTCCCTGGGGGCCCTGGCCCTCAACGAGCAGGTGCCCGCCGCGTTGGCGCGGACGGGGCTCCCCCTGGAGATCCGCCACCAGGCGGGGCGCGACAAGGCCGAAGTGGCGCGGGCCCGCTACCGCGAGGCCGGGCTGGAGGCGAGGGTCACCGAGTTCATCGACGACATGGCCGAAGCCTACGAGTGGGCGGACCTGGTGATCTGCCGCGCCGGCGCCATCACCGTCTCCGAACTGGCGGTGGTGGGAGTGGCCTCGGTGCTGGTCCCTTATCCTCACGCCGTGGACGACCACCAGACCCGCAACGCCGCCTTCCTGGTGGAGGGGGGCGCGGCGCGCCTGGTGCCCCAGTCGGAACTGGAGCCGGAGGCCACGGCGAAGTTGCTGCGCGAACTGCTCTCGGATCGCGGCCGGCTGCTGGAGATGGCGCAGCGGGCGCGCGCCCTGGGCCGGCCCGACGCCACCGAGGCGGTGGCCGCACATTGCATGGAGGTGGCGGCATGAACGAACGGACCATGCCCAGGGTGCACGCGGCGGAGGCCATGGGGCGCATGCGCCGGCTCCACTTCGTGGGGATCGGCGGCGCCGGCATGAACGGCATCGCCCAGGTGATGCTCAACCTGGGCTACGAGATCAGTGGCTCCGACCTGGCGGAGAACGCCGCCACCCGCCGCCTGGCCGAGCAGGGGGCCACCATCCACATCGGCCACGATCCCGCCAACGTGCAGGGGGCCGACGCCGTCATCATCTCCAGCGCCGTCACCGGGGAGAACCCCGAGGTGGCCGCCGCCCGCGCCGCGCGCATCCCCGTGGTGCCGCGGGCGGAGATGCTGGCCGAGATCATGCGTTTCCGCTACGGCGTGGCGGTGGCCGGCACCCACGGCAAGACCACCACCACCAGTCTCATCGCCAGCCTGCTCATCGAGGGGGGGCTGGACCCCACCTTCGTCATCGGTGGCCGTCTCAACGCCGCCGGCAGCCACGCCCGCCTGGGGCAGGGCGAGGTGCTGGTGGCCGAGGCGGACGAGAGCGACGCCTCCTTCCTCTACCTGCAGCCCATGATGGCGGTGGTGACCAACGTGGACCGCGACCACATGGGCACCTACGGCGGCGACTTCTCCCGCCTCGAGGACGCCTTCGTGGAGTTCCTCCACCACCTGCCCTTCTACGGCCTGGCCATCCTCTGCGCCGACGATCCCGGCGTGCGCCGGCTGCTGCCACGGGTGACCCGCCAGTTCGTCACCTATGGCACGGTTGCCGAGGCCGACCTGCGCGCCACCGTCATCCGCCACCAGGGGCAGACCACCGCCTTCACGGTGGAGGGGCTCGGCTTCAAGCCCTTCCCGGTGACGCTCAACCTGCCGGGGCGCCACAACGTGCTCAACGCCCTGGCGGCCATCGCCGTGGCGCACGAACTGGGCGTGGAGCGGGAGACCATCCAGCACGCGCTGGAGAAGTTCCAGGGGATCGGCCGCCGCTTCCAGGTGAGCGAGGGGTGCCGCCACGGCGGCGTCGCCTTCTCCCTGGTGGACGACTACGGCCACCACCCGCGGGAGATCGAGGCCACCCTGGAAGCGGTGCGCGAGGGGTGGCCCGGCCGACGCGTGGTGCTGGTGTTCCAGCCCCACCGCTACAGCCGCACGCGCGAGGCCTTCGAGGACTTCGTGCGGGTGCTGTCGCAGGCCGACGTGCTGGTGCTCACCGAGGTCTACCCGGCGGGCGAGGAGCCCCTGCCCGACGCCACCGGCCGGGAACTGAGCCGCGCGGTGCGGGCGCGGGGCATGGTGGACCCGGTCTTCGCGGAACGACTGGACGAGGTGCCGGAGGTGCTCGGCGCCCTGCTCAGGGAGGGCG
>JALWGP010000379.1 GCA_027038775.1 Sedimenticola sp.
GGTTCCTTCAGGTCCTGGTATTAGATAGGGATGCTCCTTTTCGTAAAGGCTGTGGGCTGCTACTGAGAGAGGGGTGCATATCCTTTGAGGGTTTGCTGGTTCTACCAAGAAGTGATCCTTGTACAGAAAGGCAAGCATACCGTCTGATGCTGTTCCTGGAACAGCAGCACGACGAGGGAGAGCAGCACCACCCCGGCCCAGGAGACCAGCGTCTTCTGCCGCGTGCCCAGCGCGCCCAGGGCCCGGGTGAGCACATTGGTGACGGCGAAGGCCAGCCCCGCGGTGACCGCCATGAGGTCCCCCGCGCCCACCGCCGCGCGCTTGGCGCCCGGTTCCCAGAGCATGAGCAGGGCGCCGGCCAGGCCGGTGAAGAGGGTGATCACCGTGACCCGGGTGAGAGGCTCGCGCAGGAAGAAGTGGCCCAGCAGCACCGTCCACAGGGGGGATAGGTAGAAAAGGATGAGCACCCGCGCCACCGTCCCCTCGAGCATGGCGAGGACGAAGCCCAGGTTGGTCCAGCCCGCCGCGAGCGCCATGAGCAGCAGCTTGCCCCGGTGGCGCTCCATGCCCGCCAGCCCCGGCCAGCTGGTCAGCGCCAGGGTGAGAAAAGCCGCGGTGTAGCTCACCACCAGCAGCCAGGCGCCGCCCAGGCCCGCCTCCTCGAAGCGCCGCAGCGGATACCAGACGATGCCCCAGAAGGTGGCGGCGAAGAGCAGACTCAGTACCGGTCGCATTGTATAATTCGGTCCTTTCTGGTTTCCGGAGAGCGTCCGGCTTGAATCCCGATCTCGACAGGCTGCAGCCCTACCCCTTCGAACGGCTCAGGGCCCTGATGGAGGGCGCCCGTCCACCCGCCGGGCTGGACCACATCCCCCTCTCCATCGGCGAACCGCGCCACCCCACGCCGACCTTCATCACCGAGGCGGTATTGTCGCACCTGCACGGCCTCTCCGCCTACCCGCTCACCAAGGGAATGCCGGAACTGCGCCAAGCCATCGCCGCCTGGCTGGAAAGACGCTTCCGGCTGGGTGAAAGCGCGGTGGACCCGGAAACCCAGGTGCTGCCGGTGAACGGCACCCGCGAGGCCCTCTTCGCCTTCGCCCAGGCGGTGGTGGAGCGCGGCAGCGATGCCGCGGTACTCATGCCCAACCCCTTCTACCAGATCTACGAGGGCGCCGCCCTGCTGGCGGGCGCCGGGCCGGTCTACCTCAACTGCACCGACGACACCGGCCATCCCGATTTCGACACGGTGGACGAAGCCACCTGGCGGCGCTGCCGGCTGCTCTACCTCTGCTCGCCCCACAACCCCACCGGGGCCGTGGTGCCGGAAGAGACGCTGGTGAAGCTGATGGAGCTGGCCGACCGGCACGATTTCGTCATCGCCGCCGACGAGTGTTACTCCGAGATCCACTTCGACGAGGCGAACCCGCCGGTGGGGCTGCTCCAGGCCGCGATCCACGCGGGACGCCACGATTTCCGCCGCTGCGTGGTCTTCCACAGCCTCTCCAAGCGCTCCAACGCGCCGGGACTGCGCTCCGGCTTCGTGGCCGGCGACGCGAAGATCCTGGCCTCCTTCCTGCGCTACCGCACCTACCACGGCTGCGCCATGCCGGTGCACCACCAGGCGGCCAGCCGCCTGGCCTGGGAGGACGAGGCCCACGTGGTGGAAAACCGGGCCGAGTACCGGCGCAAGTTCGACGCCGTGCTGGAGATCCTCGACGGCTGCCTGGAGGTGGCCCGGCCCGAGGCGGGCTTCTACCTGTGGGCCCGGGTGCCCGGCTCGGACGAGCGTTTCGCCCGCGGGCTCTTCGAACAACGGAACGTGACGGTGCTGCCCGGCAGCTACCTCTCCCGCGAGGCGGATGGCGTCAACCCCGGCGCCGGCCGGGTGCGCATGGCGCTGGTGGCGCCGCTGGACGAGTGCGTGGATGCGGCCAAGCGCATCCGGGACTACATGAAAACCCTGTAGGTCGGGCCGCTGCCTGACCTGCCCATGAACTTCAAGAGATCGACAACGAGGACGACATGAGCGACATCCAGAACATCATCGAGGAGGCCTTCGAGAAGCGGGCCGAGATCACCCCCCGCACCGTGGACACCCTGGTGCGCGACGCCGTGATGGAAGCCATCGATCAGCTCGACCGCGGCGAGCTCCGGGTGGCCGAGAAGAAGGACGGCGACTGGGTGGTGAACGAGTGGGCGAAGAAGGCGGTGCTGCTCTCCTTCCGCATCAACGACAACGAGTTCATCAAGGGCGGCTACACCAACTACTGGGACAAGGTGCCCTCCAAGTTCGCCGACTACAACTCGCGCGACTTCCGCGATTCGGGCGTGCGCGTGGTGCCTCCGGCCAGCGTCCGCCGCGGCGCCTACATCGCCCCCTCCTGCGTGCTCATGCCCTCCTACGTCAACATCGGTGCCTACGTGGACTCGGGCACCATGGTGGACACCTGGGCCACGGTGGGTTCCTGCGCCCAGATCGGCAAAAACGTGCACCTCTCCGGCGGCGTGGGCATCGGCGGCGTGCTGGAGCCGCTGCAGGCGGCGCCCACCATCATCGAGGACAACTGCTTCATCGGTGCCCGCTCCGAGATCGTGGAAGGGGTGATCGTGGAGGAGGGCGCGGTGATCTCCATGGGAGTCTACATCGGCCAGTCCACCCGCATCTACGACCGCGAGAAGGACGAGATCCTCTACGGCCGGGTGCCCGCCGGCGCCGTGGTGGTGCCGGGCAACCTGCCCTCGAAGGACGGCAAGTACAGCCTCTACTGCGCCGTCATCGTGAAGCGGGTGGACGAGAAGACCCGGTCCAAGGTGGGGATCAACGAACTGCTGAGGGATATTTAACGGTAGGAGGCCCGCCCTCGGGCCGAATCCAAAGGATTCGCGGCGAGGGCGCCGCTCCCACCGAAAGATGGGAAACCCTTGCCGGATTCACGCCAATTGATTCGAAAATGATCGATCTGTACGGCATCCCCAACTGCGATACCATGAAGAAAGCCCGCCGCTGGCTGGACGAGCACGGTATCGAGTACCGCTTTCACGACTTCAAGAAGGAAGGCATCGACGAGGAACGCCTGCGCGACTGGGTCGGAAAGGCGGGCTGGGAGACGCTGCTCAACCGCCGTGGCATGATGTGGCGCAGGCTGCCGCAGGAGATACGCGACCACATCAACGAGCAGAGCGCCCTGCGCATCATGCTCGATACCCCCTCCATCATCAAGCGCCCGGTGCTGGTGACGGACGACCGGATGCTGGTGGGCTTTTCCGAAGAAACCTACAAGGAGCTATTGCGACAACAATGAACAAGAAACTCGTTCTGGCAGGGATGTTCTGCACCCTCGCCACCACCGCCGTGGCGCAGGAAGAGAACAGGAAGGAAGAAAAGTGGTACCAGTATGACCATCTCTACTTCCAATTCGGCACCTATTTCCACTACCACCACAGCGACGACCACGCCGGCAACAACCTTTTCGGCAGCCTCGAGGCGCAGAAGAGCAACCACTGGCTCTATGGCCTGGCGCTGTTCGATAACTCCTTTGGCCAGTTCTCCCAGTACCTCTACGGCGGTTACCAGTGGCAGCTCCCCGGCGATTACGAGAACTTCCACTTCAAGCTCACCGCCGGTGTCATCCACGGCTACAAGGAACCCTGGGACGACAAGATCCCCTTCAACAGCAAGAACGGCTGGGCCCCGGGCCTCATTCCCGGCATCGGCTACAAGAAGAACGGTTGGGGTATCGACATGATTTTCCTGGGCAACTCCGCCCTGCTCTTCACCCTGGGCAAGGATTTCAACTTCCAGTGAGCGACACCCTCGAGCTGGCCCGGGAGCTGATCCGTCGCGCCTCGGTAACGCCGGAGGACGCCGGTTGCCAGGATCTGCTGGCGCAACGGCTGGAAAGACTGGGTTTCCGCATCGAGCCCATGCCTTTCGGCGAGGTGAAGAACCTCTGGGCCCGCAGGGGGGAGCGCGGCCCCCTCTTCTGCTTCGCCGGCCACACCGACGTGGTGCCGCCGGGATCGCTGGAGGCGTGGGACTCCCCGCCTTTCGAGCCCGAGATCCGGGAAGGCCGGCTCTTCGGCCGCGGCGCCGCCGACATGAAGGGTTCCCTGGCCGCCATGCTCACCGCCACCGAACGCTTCCTGGCCCGCCACCCCGACCCAGCCGGCAGCCTCGCCTGGCTGATCACCAGTGACGAAGAGAGCGTGGCCGTGGACGGCACCGTGAAGGTGATCGAGAGGCTCGAGGGCCGGGGCGAGAAGATCGACTGGTGCCTGGTGGGGGAACCCTCCTCCGGCGAACGGCTGGGCGACACCATCAAGAACGGCCGGCGCGGCTCTCTCAACGGTCGCCTGGTGGTGAAGGGGGTCCAGGGCCACGTAGCCTACCCCCACCTGGCACGCAACCCGGTGCACCAGGCGCTGCCGGCACTGGCCGAGATGGCGGCCATCGAGTGGGACCGGGGCAACGACTTCTTTCCCCCCACCAGCTTCCAGATCTCCAACCTCCGCGCCGGCACCGGCGCCACCAACGTGATCCCCAGTGAACTGGAGGTGGTGTTCAACTTCCGCTATTCCACCGAGAACACCGCACAGACCCTGGAACGGCGCGCCGAGGAGGTCCTCCGCGCCCACGGACTGGAGTACGAGCTGGAGTGGAGCCTGTCGGGCGAGCCTTTCCTCACCCCCGAGGGCGAACTGGTGGAGGCGGCGGTGGCCGCGGTGCGGGAGGTGACCGGCCTCGAGCCGGAACTCTCCACCTCGGGCGGCACCTCCGACGGCCGCTTCATCGCCCCCACCGGCGCCCAGGTGATCGAACTGGGGCCGCGCAACGCCACCATCCACAAGGTGAACGAGGAGGTGGGCGTGGAAGAGCTGGAACGGCTCTCGCGAATCTACGAGGCGCTGCTGGAGCGCCTGCTCACGGCTCCACGCTGACGCGGAAGCCCAGCAGCCAGCCGGCCAGCCACACAAGCAGCACCAGCGGCAGGAAAAAGAGCACCGACACCGCCAGCACCACGACAGCGACGGTCAGGTTGGTGGTGTAGAGTTCCCTGCCGTTCGGTTTCCAGAGCACCACCTCGCGCCGGCCGCCCCGTCGGGCCAGGTCATGGAGCCAGTCGACGGCGCGGTGGGCACGGCGGGCAGCCTCATCGATCCAGCCACTCACCCCGGCGGCCACCCCATGGGCCTGCCGCCCAGCAGGTGCAGGTGGACGTGGAAGACGGTTTGGCCGGCCCCTGCGTTGCAGTTGATGACGGTGCGGTAGCCGCTCTCGGCGATGCCCTCGTCGGCGGCGATCCGCTTCGCCGCCAGATACAGTCTTCCCATGAGATCGGCATCCCCCTCGTCGAGGTCGTTGAGGGTGGCGATGTGTCTCCTCGGGATCACCAGGATGTGGACCGGCGCCTGGGGGTTGAGGTCACGGAAGGCCAGCACCTGGTCGTTCTCGTAGACCATCTCCGCCGGGATCTCACCCTTGGCGATCTTACAGAAAATACATTCACTCATTTTTACATCCTGTTGTTTTTTATATATTTATTACATCCGACGCCGACCGGAGAAGGCGTGGGCCAGGGTGCCACCATCCACGTACTCCAACTCGCCGCCCAGGGGCACGCCATGGGCGATGCGGCTGCAGGCGATGCCCCGCTGCGCCGCCATCTCGCCGATGTACTGGGCCGTGGCCTCCCCCTCCACCGTGGGGTTGGTGGCCAGGATCAGCTCCTCCACCCCGCCCTCGTCGAGCCGCTG
Source organism: Sedimenticola sp. (assembly GCA_027038775.1). Classification (GTDB taxonomy): domain Bacteria; phylum Pseudomonadota; class Gammaproteobacteria; order Chromatiales; family Chromatiaceae; genus Thiolapillus. The sequence continues at coordinate 5,758 of JALWGP010000379.1, forward strand.
CGCCAGCTGGTCCAGCCCGATCTCGGCGGGCCCCAGGCCATCCAGGGGCGAGAGCCGCCCGCCGAGGACAAAATAACGGCCGCGGTAGCCGGTGGCCTGCTCGATGGCCATCACGTCAGCGGGTGTCTCCACCACGCAGACCTGTGCTGCATTCCTGCGTTCGTTGCCGCAGATGGCGCATAGCTCCGATTCGGTGAAAGTACGGCACTGTCGGCAGTGGCCGATCTTCTCCATTGCCTCGGCCAACGCGACCGCCAGCCGGCGCCCGCCTTCCCGGTCCCGCTCCAGCAGATGAAAGGCCATGCGCTGCGCCGACTTGGGCCCCACGCCGGGCAGGCAGCAGAGGCTGTCGATGAGCCGCTGGAGCAATGAATCACCGGCCATCTCAGAAGGGCAGCTTCATGCCCGGAGGCAGGGACAGGCCGGCGGTGAGGCCGCTCATCTGCTCCTTCGTCCTCTCCTCGATGCGGTGCACCGCATCGTTACAGGCGGCGGCCACGAGATCCTCCAGCATCTCCCGGTCGTCGCCCATGAGCGAGTCGTCGATCTCCACCCGGCGCACCTCGTGGCGGCCGTTCATGGTCACCTTCACCAGGCCGCCGCCCGACTCGCCGGTCACCTCGGCCCGGGCCAGTTCCTCCTGGGCCTTGGCCATCTCTGCCTGGATCTTCTGGGCCTGCTTCATCAGGTTTCCCAAACCACCTTTCATTTCTTCACCCTGTAAATGTTTGTTCAAGTCATTTCTTCGCCAGTTCCAGGGAATCTTCCTGGAACCGACCGTCGAAATCCTCTTCCAGCATGCGCACCACGGGATCTTCCTTCATCTCCCGCAGGGCCGTTTCGCGACGCTCGCGGGCCTTGCGTGCCGACCTGCGCGCCGGGGTCTCCGCGGCCTCCCCCTTCACCTCGATCTCCAGTGCAAGGGGACTTCCCAGCCAGGACTCGAGGGCCTGGCGCAGTTTCTCCTCGGCGCGGCCACCCACGCGGAGCGCCTCCCCTTCGGGGTCCAGCCCCAGCACGAGGCGACGCCCGTCCCACGCCTCGACGAAACAGTGGGAGGCCAGCTGGGCGGAGATGCCGCCGAGCTTCAGCCCGGCAACCACCTGGTGCCAGCTCTCCGGGGTCAGGGTGCGCACCTCCGGTGGACTCGAAGCCGCCGG
>JALWGP010000380.1 GCA_027038775.1 Sedimenticola sp.
TGCCAACCGGCGGTCTTTAGTGCGAAGGCTCCGCTCCTTACCACGCTCGAACCGAATATACCAATATCCGTTTGAGCGCCTAAAAAGCTTCATCTCAAGTTTTAGCATAGGCCAAGGTGACGAAAATGGGCAAGTTTAGCTGAAATTTCGGCTCGGTCGCGGAGCATAAATTCGTCAATGGACTCCCGGTCAAAAAGAAGTTTTCCCCCGTTGAGGTTCTTAGCGTAGATCTCGCCCTCCCGGGCAAGTTTTCTCAAGGTGGCGGGAGAAAGGCCCGAGTAGCGGGCCGCTTCCTTGATCGGAAGCCAGCGAGGCCAGGCGGAAGGCCGGTTCTCCTTCCTTGCCTTCCGCGGCTGTGACATGCCCCCTACTTCTTCATGGAGTTGAAGAACTCCTCGTTGGTCTTGGTCTGCTTGAGCTTGTCGTAGAGGAATTCCATGGCCGCCAGCTCGTCCATGGGGTGGAGGATCTTGCGCAGGATCCACATCTTCTGCAGCTCGTCCGGCGGTACCAGCAGCTCCTCGCGGCGGGTGCCGGAGCGGTTGATGTTGATGGCGGGGAAGATGCGCTTCTCGGCGATGCGCCGGTCCAGGTGCACCTCCATGTTGCCGGTGCCCTTGAACTCCTCGTAGATCACGTCGTCCATGCGCGAGCCGGTATCGATGAGGGCGGTGGCGATGATGGTGAGGGAGCCCCCCTCCTCCACGTTGCGCGCGGCGCCGAAGAAGCGCTTGGGCTTCTGCAGGGCGTTGGCGTCCACGCCGCCGGTGAGCACCTTGCCCGAGGAGGGCACCACGGTGTTGTAGGCGCGCGCCAGGCGGGTGATGGAGTCGAGGAGGATCACCACGTCGCGGTTGTGCTCCACCAGCCGCTTGGCCTTGGCGATCACCATCTCGGCCACCTGGGTGTGACGGGTGGGCGGCTCGTCGAAGGTGGAGGAGATCACCTCGGCGCGCTGCACCGAGCGTTGCATCTCGGTCACCTCCTCGGGCCGCTCGTCGATGAGCAGGATGATGAGGTAGACCTCGGGATGGTTGTTGACGATGGACTGGGCGATGTTCTGCATCATCATGGTCTTGCCCGCCTTGGGCGGGGAGACGATGAGGCCACGCTGGCCCTTGCCGATGGGCGCCACCAGCTCGATGGTGCGCGCGGTGATGTCCTCGGTGGAGCCGTTGCCCATCTCGAGATGCAACCGCTCGTTGGGAAACAGTGGCGTGAAGTTCTCGAACAGGATCTTGTTCTTGGCCGCCTCGGGCTTGTCGTAGTTGATCTCATCGATCTTGAGCAGGGCGAAGTAGCGCTCGTTGTCCTTGGGCGGGCGGATGGTGCCGGTGATGGTGTCGCCGGTGCGCAGGGCGAAGCGGCGGATCTGGCTGGGCGAGACGTAGATGTCGTCGGGACCGGCGAGGAAGGAGGAGTCGGCGGAACGCAGGAAGCCGAAGCCGTCCTGCAGGATCTCCAGCACCCCGCCGCCGTGGATGTCCTCGCCCTTCTTGGCATGGGCCTTGAGAATGGCGAAGATGAGATCCTGCTTGCGGGATCGGCCGGTGCCCTGGATGCCCATGGACTTGGCCAGCTCGGCCAGCTCGGCCACCGGCATTTTCTTGAGATCGTTGAGATTCATGTCTGGTTTTCTGGTGGTTGGATGTCTTCTGTTGGCATGGGAAAGGCCCGGTATCGGAGGAGGTCCGCGCCTGCTGCGTGATTCGAGGAGGATCGGGAGAAGGTCGTCTGCTTTCTCAGGGGGCCCGGGCGGATCGGTGGCCGCGGCAGAACACCGCGGCGCCCCCTTCTCCGCCGTTCAGAGGTTGCTGTCGATAAAGGCGGTGAGCTGCGACTTGGAGACCGCCCCCACCTTGGTCGCCTCCACCTCGCCGTTCTTGAACAGCATCAGCGTGGGAATGCCACGGATGCCGTAGGCCGGCGGGGTGTTGGGGTTGTCGTCGATGTTGAGCTTGGCGATCTTCAGCCTGCCCTCGTAGTCGTCCACGACCTCCTCGAGCACGGGCGCGATCATCTTGCAGGGACCGCACCACTCGGCCCAGTAGTCCACGAGCACGGGCAGGTCCGACTTCAGTACTTCCTCTTCGAAGGTGTCGTCCGACAACTCAATGATCTTGTCACTCACTGACTGCTTCTCCAAAACGGTGAACAGGAAACCCGGAAAGCCTGGAACTCGCCTTTCCGGTACGATGCTGACATGCACCCGCCCGCCGCGTCATCGGCAGGGGGATCGGAAA
>JALWGP010000381.1:0-2632 GCA_027038775.1 Sedimenticola sp.
ATCCGGCCCAGCTGCTCCACCGTGGTGCCGCAGGAGCGGGCGAAGCCCTCGGCGGCCTTCGTGGGGTTGCCGTCGGCGTCAAAGGCGGCGGCCACCGCGGGCCCCCGCTTCTGGATCTTCCGGTCGGGCTGTGAACGTGCGCACGCCCTGACCAGGAGCGCCAGCCGGCGCGGGGCGGCGTAGATGGTCACTTCGCCGTGTTCCAGCCCGGCGGCCTCGAGGCCGCGAAGGAACTCCGATTCCAGCGCCTCGGACAGACGTTTCAGGGCGGTGGGGGGCAGCTCCTCGGTGCCCAGCTCGAAGAGCAGATCGGCCGTCTCGCTCATGCGGCGGCCTCCTCTTCACGGAGCATGGGAAAGCCCAGCTTTTCGCGGGCTTCGTAATAGGCCTGGGCCACGGCGCGCGAGAGCGCCCGCACCCGCAGGATGTAGCGCTGGCGCTCGGTCACCGAGATGGCATGGCGGGCGTCGAGCAGGTTGAAGGCGTGGGAGGCCTCCAGCACCCGTTCGTAGGCGGGCAGCGGCAGGCCGGCCTCGATGAGGCGGTTGGAGTCGGCCTCGCACTGGTCGAAGAGCCGGAACAGGAAATCGACGTCCGCATGCTCGAAGTTGTAGGCCGACTGCTCCACCTCGTTCTGGTGGAAGACGTCGCCGTAGGTGACCACGCCCTGGGGACCCCGGGTCCAGACCAGGTCGAAGACACTCTCCACGCCCTGCAGGTACATGGCGATGCGCTCCAGGCCGTAGGTGATCTCGCCGGTGACGGGGCGGCAGTCCAGCCCCCCCACCTGCTGGAAGTAGGTGAACTGGGTCACCTCCATGCCGTTCAGCCACACCTCCCAGCCCAGCCCCCAGGCGCCCAGGGTGGGGGACTCCCAGTTGTCCTCCACGAAGCGGACGTCGTGCACCTTGAGGTCGAGCCCCAGCATCTCCAGCGAGCCCAGGTAGAGCGCCTGGATGTTCATGGGCGAGGGCTTGAGTACCACCTGGAACTGGTAGTAGTGCTGCAGCCGGTTGGGGTTCTCGCCGTAGCGGCCGTCGGTGGGGCGTCGCGAGGGCTGCACGTAGGCGGCGTTCCACGGCTCGGGACCGATGGCGCGCAGGAAGGTGGCGGTGTGGAAGGTGCCGGCACCCATCTCCATGTCGTAGGGCTGGAGGATGACGCAGCCCTGGTCGGCCCAGTACTGCTGCAGGGCGAGGATCAGCCCCTGGAAGGTGGAAAGGTCCGCGGATCGGTTCATGGCAGGCCCCGGATGTCTCGAGAACGGGTGAATCGGCTGGCCATTATACTGCATGGCGCCCCGGTCATTCGGCAGGGAGGATCTGGTCGAGGTAGAAGTGGCCGGGAATGAGGGTCACGTACTGGCCTCGGTAATACTGCCAGAAATGGCAGCCTTCCGGCAGCAGCGCTTTCTGCCAGCGGGAGAGATAGTAGATGATGTAGCCGTCCGGGTGCTCCCTGGCCCATCGCTCCAGCGTTCCCAGGTGGATTACCTGGAGGGGTTCCCTCAACCGGCCGAGGAAATGGTATTCGCCGGCGTACTTGCTTTCGTGAACCAGGGGAACCCCCTTTGCCTGCAGTGCGGCGATTTCCCGCGCCACCGGTCGCAGGTCGTAGGCGTGGGCCAGCGGCTTCTGCATCACCAGGTGGAGGGAGATCACGATCAGAACGCTGGCGCCCGCCAGGATTCGCACGGCCGCGCGTGGATCCGCCGGGCGCCACCACCAGAGGAGGGGGCCGGCCGCCACCAGCAGCAGCGCCCACTGTACCTGCAGTTCCGCTCCCCACTCGGGCAGCACGCCCCACCAGGGCAGGGAGACGACCAGCAAGCCGAAGAGAACCAGAATCACTGCCGGCAGGCGCAGGCGGAGTTGCCTGGTCTCGCTTTCCTGGAATCCCCGGGCGGCCAGCAGCGCCACGGCCGGGAACAGTGGCAGCAGGTAATGGACCTGCTTGCCGCTGATGAGCGACAGGATGACGAAGCCGGGCACCAGCCACGCCAGGCAGAAGCGCACTCTCGCGTCCAGTCCTTGTCGCGCCAGCCTGCGTACGCCCTTCCACAGCGGGGTCCACCAGAACCAGGGAAAGAAGATCAGGGGCAGCAGGGGCAGGTACCACCAGAGGGCACGCCGGTGGGCGAAGGAGTCCACCATGCGGTTGGCGGTCTGGCCCCAGAAGATGGCCCGGGCATAGTCGTCGCCACCCCTGAGCGCGGCGGGAACGGCCCAGGCGAGGGCGATGGCGATGCCCAGCAGCAGGGCGCCGAGCAGGTGCAGGTACCAGCGGGCCTTTCCCGCGGCGGCGATCCGGCTCCACCAGGGTGCCAGGAGGGCAGCGGGCAGGATGTGCAGGAGGATCACCGGTCCCTTGGCGAGGATACCCAGGCCGATGGCCAGCCCCACCAGCAGCCACATGCGCCCCTCGCCCTGGCCGGCACGCCACAGCCCCAGGAGCCCCAGCAGGGCGAAGAAGACCACCAGCATGTCGAACATGGCGGCGGTGCCGTAACCGGCCCAGTAGACGCTGCCGAAGAGCAGCCACACGGACAGCCCCGCCACCTCCGGCCGTTCCGGCCAGAGGCGACGCGCCAGCGAGAAGGTGAGCACCAGGCTGCCGAGGGCGAAGAGCGGTG
>JALWGP010000381.1:2642-6903 GCA_027038775.1 Sedimenticola sp.
GTCATTGACCCCGAAGAGCCACCAGCCCAGCTGGTAGAGCCAGAACAGAAGCGGCGGCTTGTGTGCGTAGGTCTGGCCGTTGAGATGGGGTACCAGGAAGTCGCCGCGCAGCCACATCTCCCAGGCCACGGTGACATACCGGGTCTCGTCGATGGGAAGAAAGGAGCGCAGGCCCAGGGCCACCGCCATGAGCAGCGTCCACAGGGCCGCCAGCTGCCACCAGCCGACGCCGTCCCCCCTCCCGTTCATGGTGTCTCTTCCTGCTCGAAGACTTCATCGAGCTCCCGCCGCTGGCGGTAGTGCCGGTAGAGGTAGACGCCAAGCGCACCGGAGACGACGAAGAGCAGCACCGACAGCCCCAGTCGCATGCCGGTGTCCAGGTTGATGCCGCTGCCGGCGAGCGCGAAGACCAGGGTCTGGGGAATGTAGCCGATGCCCGAGCCGAGCAGGAACCAGCCCAGGGGCGCCCGCGCCAGTCCCGCCAGCAGGTTGGTGATCACGTTGCTGCCCACCGGCAGCAGGCGGATGAGCAGCGTGAGGGAGAAGGGGTGTCTGAGTACCATATCGTGGAAGTGGCGTGCCCGCCCGCCCAGGCGGGGCGCCAGCAGCCGGTGACCGAACCAGTGGGCGTAGAGATAGGAGAGCAGGCAGCCAAGCACTGAGGCGACCAGCGCCAGCGCCGTGCCCACGAGCAGGCCGAAGGCGTAACCGCCGAGGAAGGCCACCAGCTGGCGTGGCAGTCCCACGGCGGTGAAGAGGGTGCCCATGGCGACGAAGAGCAGCTCACCCTGGAGGCCACGCCCGGCCACCTGGCGGTCGATCCAGACCTGGTCCATCAGGTGCCCACCGCCCAGCTGGTTGAAGAGCACGCCGATGCCCGCCAGCGAGAGCAGGAACAGCAGCCCCTTGAAGAGTGCCGCGTAGCGCGACCGTGGTACCGCGGTGCTCATGGACGGCCGGTCTGGGAGAGATCCCTGAGCTTGGGCCGGGTGGTGCGCCGCAGCAGCCAGACGACGCCGAAGAGATCGACGATGCCCACCCAGAGCCGGTTGGAGATGCCGTACTTGGATCGGCCCCGGGTGCGGGGCCGGTGGTGCACCTTCACCGAGCGCACCTCGTGGCCGTTGGCCAGGAAGAGCGCCGGCGTGAAGCGGTGGATGTGGTCGAAGAAGGGCAGGTCGAGCCAGGCCTGGCGCTCGAAGAGCTTGAGGCCGCAGCCGCTGTCGGGCGTATCGTCGTGGAGCAGGGAGCGGCGCACGAAGTTGGCCACCTTGGACGAGGCGCGCCGTACCCAGGTATCCCGCCGCTGGTGGCGGTGGCCGTTGATGAGCTTGAGTCCCTTGGGACGGTGGGGATCCTCCACCAGCTCGAGCAGCAGCGGGATGTCGGCGGGGTCGTTCTGGCCGTCACCGTCCAGTGTGGCGACCCACTCCGCGCGTGCCGCCTTCACCCCGGTGCGGATGGCGGTGCTCTGTCCGCAGCTGCGCTCGTGGGAGAATACCCGCAGTTCCGGATGGCGGGCGGCCAGTTCCAGGAGGATCTCCAGCGAGCGGTCGGTACTGCCGTCGTCCACGTAGATGATCTCGTAGGCGCGGCCGGACAGGGCGGCGCGGATCTCCTCCACCAGGGGCTCGATGTTCTCCTCCTCGTTGTGCACCGGCACCACCACGGAGAGCCGTGGTGAAGATGGGGTCTGTGCGGTCACTGCTCGTCCACCGGGGAATCAGAGTCCCAGCTTCTTTTCCAGGTAGTGGATGTTGGCGCCACCGGCCTCGAAGCCGGCGTCGCGCATGATGTCGGCCTGCAGCGGGATGTTGGTCTGGATGCCCTCGATCACCATCTCCGACAGGGCGGTACGCATGCGGGCGATGGCCGACGCCCGGTCCTCGCCCCAGGCGATGAGCTTGCCGATCATGGAGTCGTAGTAGGGCGGCACCCGGTACCCGTTGTAGATGTGGCTGTCGAAGCGGATGCCCGGTCCGCCCGCCACGTGGAGCTGGGTGATGGTGCCGGGACTGGGCATGAAGTTCTCCGGGTTCTCGGCGTTGATTCGGCACTCGATGGCGTGGCCACGGATCTGGATATCGTCCTGGCGGCAGGGCAGTTCGTGGCCCGCGGCGATGAGGATCTGTTGCTTGACGATGTCCACGCCGGTGACCATCTCGGTGACCGGGTGCTCCACCTGTACCCGGGTGTTCATCTCGATGAAGTAGAACTCGCCGTCCTCGTAGAGGAACTCGAAGGTGCCGGCGCCGCGGTAGCCGATCTTGCGGCAGGCCTCGGCACAGCGGTCGCCGATCTCGCGGCGCACCGCTTCCGAGATGCCGGGGGCCGGCGCCTCCTCCACCACCTTCTGGTGGCGGCGCTGCATGGAGCAGTCGCGCTCGCCCAGGTGGATGGCGTTGCCGTGGGTGTCGGCCAGCACCTGGAATTCCACGTGGCGCGGGTTGCCGAGGAACTTCTCCATGTAGACGGTATCGTTGCCGAAGGCGGTGCGCGCCTCCTCCTTCGTGAGGGCGATGGCGCTCAGCAGGGCCGCTTCGGAATGGACCACCCGCATGCCGCGGCCGCCGCCTCCGCCGGCAGCCTTGCTGATGACGGGCTAGCCGTTCTCCCGCGCCAGCTTCAGGGTGCGGTCGTTGTCGTCGTCCAGGGGGCCGTCGGAGCCGGGCACCGTGGGCACGCCGGCCTCCTTCATCGCCTCGATGGCGGAGATCTTGTCCCCCATGAGGCGGATGGTTTCGGGTCTGGGTCCGATGAAGATGAAGCCGCTCTGCTCCACCCGCTCGGCGAAGTCGGCGTTCTCCGAGAGGAAGCCGTAGCCGGGGTGGATGGCCTGGGCGTCGGTCACCTCGGCGGCGCTGATGATGGCCGGCACGTTGAGGTAGCTCTCCGTGGAGGGCGCCGGCCCGATGCAGACCGACTCGTCGGCCAGCCGCACGTGCTTGAGATCACGGTCCGCCTCGGAGTGGACTGCTACCGTCTTGATGCCCAGCTCGCGGCAGGCGCGCTGGATGCGCAGGGCGATCTCACCCCGGTTGGCGATGACAATCTTGTCGATCATGGTGCCGGCCTCACTCGATGACGAACAGCGGCTGGTTGTATTCCACCGGCTGGCCGTTCTCCACCAGGATGCGCTTCACCACGCCCGCGGTGTCCGACTCGATCTGGTTGAGGATCTTCATGGCCTCGATGATGCAGAGGGTGTCGCCGGGTTTCACGCTCTGGCCCTCGGTGACGAAGGGCTTGGCTCCGGGAGTGGGCGCCCGGTAGAAGGTGCCCACCATGGGCGAGCGGATCACGTGGCCCTCCATCTCCGGCTCCTTCTCCTCGGCCGGCTCGGCGGCAGCCGCGGCCGGAGCAGGCGCCGCGGCCACGGGCGCGGGTGCCGCTGCCGGCGGTGGTGTTGGCGGCAGGGTGCCATGGCGGCTGATGCGCACCGACTCCTCGCCTTCGTGGATCTCGATCTCGGCGATGTCCGAGGCCTCGAGCAATTCGATGAGTTTCTTGACCTTGCGAATATCCATGAATTGAACCTTGACAGTGACTAGTTTCGTGCCTCCAGCCGTTCCAGCGCCGCGCGCAGGGCCAGCTCGTAGCCCAGGGGCCCGAGACCACTGATCACGCCCACCGCCACGTCCGACAGGTAGGAGCGGTGGCGAAAGGCCTCGCGGGCGAAGACGTTGGAGAGATGCACCTCGATGAAGGGAATGGCCACGCCCAGCAGTGCATCACGCAGCGCCACGCTGGTGTGGGTGAAGGCGGCCGGGTTGATGAGGATAAATTCCACTCCTTCCCGGCCGGCCTGGTGAATCCGGTCGACGAGTTCGTGTTCCGCGTTGGACTGGAAGCAGCTGAGCCGGTGTCCCGCCGTTTCCGCCTGTTGCTCGAGACGGGCTTCGATCTCGGCCAGGGTGCGGGTGCCGTAGTGGCCTGGTTCCCGGGTGCCGAGCAGGTTCAGGTTGGGGCCGTTGAGAACCAGGATCTGTGCCATGAGGATCGCTTTCGGGTGATAAATTTGCGGCCAACTGCTGTAAACCAGCCCGTAACTGGCGAAATTGTGCGGGAAAAGCCGCAAAATGTCCAGCACGGGGAGGGATTTCGTGTGCCCGTGGTCCCCGGTTCCCGGCCCCGCGTGGAAGCGGCGGATCAGGGTTGCTGCAGCAGCTGTTCCAGCAGGGGCAGCAGGGTGCGTTCTGTCATCTCGCCCGCCCTGCGCAGCCGGACCCGCCCCTCCCGGTCGGTGACCACCGTGTAGGGC
>JALWGP010000382.1 GCA_027038775.1 Sedimenticola sp.
ATCCACTCCAAGGGCGTGATGATCCTCACCGCCTACCTGGCCGCCCGCTACGCCCGCCACCTGCCCCTGCCGGTGGCGGCCACCCTGGTCTTCGAGCAGAGCTACGGCGTGGTGGAGGGGGACAGCGCCTCCGCCGCCGAGCTCTGCGCCCTGATCTCCGCCCTGGGCGACCTGCCGCTGAAGCAGTCGCTGGCCATCACCGGCTCGGTGAACCAGCACGGCCAGATGCAGTCGGTGGGCGGGGTGTGCGAGAAGATCGAAGGGTTCTTCGACCTCTGTCGGGCGCGCGGGCTCGACGGCAGCCACGGCGTCATCATCTCCGCCGTGGACGCACCCGATCTCATGCTGAAGGAGACGCTGGTGGAGGCGGCGGAGAAGGATCTCTTCCACGTATGGGCGGTGGACCACGTGGAACAGGCCCTGGAGCTGCTCACCGGGCTCCCCGCCGGCGTTCCGGACGCCGCCGGCGCCTACCCGCCGGGGAGCGTCAACGGCCATGTGCAGGCGCGGCTGGCGGAGTGGGTGGCGCTGCGCCAGCGGTACGCGGGACCGGGGAAGGCGGATGAGTAGCCGGGAGCCGCGCTGGGAACACTTCTCCCACGAGGCGGACATCGGCGTGCGCGGCTTCGGCGCCACCCCCGCCGAGGCCTTCGAGGGGGCGGCCATGGCCCTCACCGCGGTGGTCACCGATCCCGCCCGGGTGGCGCTCCGGGAGACGGTGGAGATCTCCTGCGAGGCGCCCGACCTGGAACTCCTCCTTGTGGATTGGCTCAATGCCCTCATCTATGAGATGAGCGCCCACGGCATGCTCTTCGGCCGGTTCGAGGTGACCGTGGAAGGCGGGCGGCTGCAGGGCCGGGCCCACGGCGAGCCCGTGGATCCCGCCCGCCACCAGCCGGCGGTGGAGGTGAAGGGCGCCACCTTCACCGGGCTGAAGGTGGAGCGGCGGGGAGACGAGTGGATGGCCCAGTGCGTGGTGGACGTATGAGCCGGGTGGAACAGTTCGACCTGCATCCCATGGGTGAGGACCGCTGGCAGCTGGCGCCCACGGGGCGCATGCGGGTGCCGGTGGAGCTCTTCGCCAGCCGGGAGCTCCTGGAGGCCATGGACGAACGGGTCTTCGAGCAGGCCTGCAACGTGGCCATGCTGCCGGGCATCGTCAAGGCCTCCCACGCCATGCCCGACGCCCACTGGGGCTACGGTTTCCCCATCGGCGGCGTGGCCGCCTTCGACCCGGAGCAGGGCGGGGTGGTCTCCGCCGGCGGCGTGGGCTTCGACATCTCCTGCGGCGTGCGCACCCATCTCACCGGCCTGAAGCGCGGCGACATCGACCGCTGCCGGGAGCGGCTGGCCGACGCCCTGGCGGCCAACATTCCCGCCGGGCTGGGCAGCAAGGGGCTCATCCGCCTCAACGACCGGGAGATGACCGCCATGCTGCTCGGCGGCGCCCGCTGGGCGGTGGAGCGGGGCTACGGACGCGAGGCCGACCTGGAACGCACCGAGGAGCGGGGCTGCATGGCCGGCGCCGACCCGGACCAGGTGTCGGCCAAGGCGCGGGAGCGGCAGCGCCAGGAGATGGGCACCCTGGGCTCGGGCAACCATTACCTGGAGGTGCAGGAGGTGGCCGAGCTCTTCGACGGGGCGGTGGCCCGCGCCTGGGGCCTGGAGAAGGGGGACGTGGTGGTGAGCATCCACTGCGGCTCGCGCGGGCTGGGCCACCAGATCGGCACCGAGTTCCTGCGCCGCATGGTGGTGGAGGCGCCGCAGCACGGCATCCAGCTGCCCGACCGGGAGCTGGCCTGCGCGCCCATCGCCTCGAAGCTGGGGCAGGCCTACCTGGGCGCCATGCGCGCCGGCATCAACTGCGCCCTGGCCAACCGCCAGATCGTCACCCACCTCGTCCGCGAGGTGTTCGGGCGGCTCTTTCCCGGCCATGCCCTGCCGCTGCTCTACGACGTCTCCCACAACACCTGCAAGGAGGAGTGGCACGAGGTGGAGGGTGAACGCAGGAGGCTCTTCGTCCACCGCAAGGGGGCCACCCGCGCCTTTGGCCCCGGCCACCGGGAGTTACCCGACCTTCTGCGGCCCACCGGCCACCCGGTACTCATCGGCGGCTCCATGGGCACCGCCTCCTATATCCTGTGCGGCACCGTCGAGTCGGAGTCGCTCGCCTTCAGCTCGGCCTGCCACGGTGCCGCACAGGATATAGGAGGCGGTGCCCATGGAGC
>JALWGP010000383.1 GCA_027038775.1 Sedimenticola sp.
ATCGAGCTGCGCGCGCCGGACATCATCATCCGCAACGAGAAGCGCATGCTGCAGGAGGCGGTGGACGCCCTGCTCGACAACGGCCGCCGCGGCCGCGCCATCACCGGCACCAACAAGCGTCCGCTCAAGTCCCTGGCCGACATGATCAAGGGCAAGCAGGGCCGTTTCCGCCAGAACCTGCTGGGCAAGCGGGTGGACTACTCCGGCCGCTCCGTGATCGTGGTGGGCCCCACCCTCAAGCTGCACCAGTGCGGCCTGCCCAAGCGCATGGCGCTGGAGCTGTTCAAGCCCTTCATCTTCTCCAAGCTCCAGTCCCTGGGGCTGGCCACCACCATCAAGGCGGCCAAGAAGATGGTGGACCGCGGCGCCCCCGAAGTGTGGGACATCCTCGAGAGCGTCATCCGCGAGCACCCGGTGATGCTCAACCGGGCGCCCACCCTGCACCGTCTGGGCATCCAGGCCTTCGAGCCGGTGCTCATCGAGGGCAAGGCGATCCAGCTCCACCCGCTGGTCTGCACCGCGTTCAACGCCGACTTCGACGGCGACCAGATGGCGGTGCACGTGCCCCTGTCGCTCGAGGCGCAGCTCGAGGCGCGCTCGCTGATGATGTCCACCAACAACATCCTTTCGCCGGCCAACGGCGAGCCCATCATCGTGCCCACCCAGGACGTGGTGCTGGGGCTCTATTACATGACCCGCGAGCGCGTCAACGCCAAGGGTGAGGGCATGGTGCTGGCCGACACCGCCGAGGCGCGCCGCCTCTACGAGAACAGCCAGGCCGACCTCCACGCGAAGGTGAAGGTGCGTATCACCGAGTACGAGCGCAAGGAGGACGGCAGCGACGAGGCGCGCACCTCCGTCGTGGAGACCACCATCGGTCGCGCCATCCTCTGGGACATCATCCCGAAGGGCCTGCCCTACGAGCTGGTCAACACGGTGCTCAACAAGAAGGCGATCTCGCGCCTGGTGAACGAGTGCTACCGCAAGCTGGGGCTCAAGGACACCGTCATCTTCGCCGACCAGCTCATGTACACCGGCTTCCGCTTCGCCACCCGTGCCGGTGTCTCCATCTGCACCGACGACATGGTGATTCCGCCGGAGAAGGAGGCGCTGCTGGAGGCGGCCGAGCGCGAGGTGAAGGAGATCGAGGACCAGTACGCCTCGGGCCTGGTGACCAACGGTGAGCGCTACAACAAGGTGATCGACATCTGGTCCCACACCAACGACCAGGTGGCCAAGGCGATGATGTCCCAGCTCGGTACCGAGAAGGTGGTGGACAAGGACGGCAACGAGGTGGAGGAGCCCTCCTTCAACTCCATCTTCATGATGGCCGACTCCGGCGCCCGGGGCTCCGCCGCCCAGATCCGCCAGCTGGCGGGCATGCGGGGACTGATGGCCAAGCCGGACGGCTCCATCATCGAGACCCCCATCACCGCCAACTTCCGCGAAGGGCTGGACGTGCTGCAGTACTTCATCTCCACCCATGGCGCGCGCAAGGGCCTGGCGGACACCGCGCTCAAGACCGCCAACTCGGGTTACCTCACCCGCCGCCTGGTGGACGTGGCCCAGGACGTGGTCATCACCGAGGAGGACTGCGGCACCGACCAGGGCATTCTCATGCAGCCCATCATCGAGGGTGGCGACGTGGTGGAGGCGCTGCGCGAGCGCATCCTCGGCCGGGTCACCGCCCAGCCCGTGTACCGGCCGGGCAGCGAGGAGGTGCTGCTGGAGGCCAACGTGCTGCTGGACGAAGGGCTGGTGGACATGCTCGAGTCCAACGGCGTGGACCAGGTGTGGGTGCGCACCGCCATCAGCTGCGAGGCGCGCCACGGCATCTGCAGCCGCTGCTACGGCCGCGACCTGGCACGCGGCCATGCCGTGAACATCGGCGAGGCGGTGGGCGTCATCGCCGCCCAGTCCATCGGCGAGCCGGGCACCCAGCTCACCATGCGCACCTTCCACATCGGCGGCGCGGCCTCGCGTTCCGCCGCGGTGAGCAGCATCGAGGTGAAGAACAGCGGCACCGTCCACCTCTACAACATCAAGACGGTGGAGAACTCCGCCGGCAAGCTGGTAGCGGTCTCCCGCTCGGGCGAGATCATCGTCCACGACGAGCGCGGTTCCGAGCGCGAGCGCTACAAGCTGCCCTACGGCGCCATCCTCCAGGTGCGTGACGGCGACCAGGTGGAGGCGGGCCAGATGGTGGCCAACTGGGATCCCCACACCCACCCGGTGATCACCGAGGTGGAGGGTATTCTCAAGTTCGTGGACTTCGTCGACGGCGTCACCGTGGAGACCCGCACCGACGAGGTCACCGGCCTCACCTCGCTGGAAGTGATCGATCCCAAGCAGCGTCCCGCCAGCGGCAAGGACCTGCGCCCCATGCTCAAGCTGGTGGACGACGAGGGCAACGACGTCAACATCGCCGGCACCTCCCTGCCTGCCAACTACGTGCTGCCCGCCGGCGCCGTGGTGAGCGTGGAGGATGGTGCCCGCGTCCAGGTGGGCGACGTGCTGGCACGGATCCCGCAGGAGTCCTCCAAGACCCGCGACATCACCGGTGGTCTGCCGCGGGTGGCCGACCTGTTCGAGGCGCGCAAGCCCAAGGAGCCGGCCATCCTGGCCGAGGCCACCGGTACCGTGGGCTTCGGCAAGGACACCAAGGGCAAGCAGCGGCTGGTGATCACCACCGCCGAGGGCGAGCAGGTCGAGTCGCTGATCCCGAAGTGGCGCCACGTGGACGTCTTCGAGGGCGAGCACGTGGAGAAGGGCGAAGTGATCGCCGAGGGCGAGCTCAATCCCCACGACATCCTGCGCCTGCGCGGCGTCACCGCGCTGGCCGAGTACCTGGTGCAGGAGATCCAGGACGTCTACCGCCTGCAGGGCGTGAAGATCAACGACAAGCACATCGAGGTGATCATCCGCCAGATGCTGCGCAAGGTGGAGATCGTCGATCCCGGCGACACCCGCTTCCTGCGCGGCGAGCAGGTCTCCCGCACCCAGGTGCTGGAAGAGAACGAGAAGATGGAGAAGGAAGAGAAGGTGCCGGCCAAGTGGGAACCCCTGCTGCTGGGTATCACCAAGGCCTCCCTGGCCACCGAGTCCTTCATCTCCGCCGCTTCCTTCCAGGAGACCACCCGGGTGCTCACCGAGGCCTCGGTGCGTGGTGCCCGCGACCGTCTGGTGGGGCTGAAGGAGAACGTCATCGTCGGCCGCCTGATTCCGGCGGGCACGGGCCTGGCCTACCACGAGGAGCGCAAGCGGCGCCGCCACGAGAGCCTGCTGGCCGGCGAGGGCGGTGCCGTGGAGATGGCCGCCGAAGAAGTGGAGGCAGTGATCAAGGAGGCGCTGGAGAAGGAGGCCTCCGAGAGCACGCCCGCCGAGGAGTGAGGTGGGCCGGGGACGCCGGTGCCCGGAGGGGGTGCCGGCGCCCCGGCCTCCGGAACTTTTTCCGGGAGAGTGCTTGACAGGAGGGCTGCGCACCCCTAGAATTCGCAGCCTTCGCAGCGGACTGGCTCCGGCCGGTCTCTCTTTTTCTGCGGCGCAAGCCGCGAGGCGATAACCGATTCTGCATGATGTGCGTCGCGGGGAGCGGCCATACATCCTCTGCACGAATTTTTTGGCGCTTCGGCAGGACTGAAGCGTTTGGAGACGTTTTTTATGTCAACGATTAATCAGCTGGTACGCAAGCCGCGCAAGCGCAAGGTCGAAAAGAGCAAGGTGCCCGCACTGGAGGCCTGTCCCCAGAAGCGGGGAGTCTGCACCCGGGTCTACACCACCACCCCCAAGAAGCCGAACTCGGCGCTGCGGAAGGTGGCGCGGGTGCGCCTCACCAACGGCTACGAGGTGACCTCCTACATCGGGGGCGAGGGCCACAACCTGCAGGAGCACTCGGTGGTGCTGATTCGCGGCGGCCGGGTGAAGGACCTGCCGGGTGTGCGCTATCACGTGATCCGCGGCGCCCTGGATACCTCCGGCGTGGAGGCGCGTCGCCAGGGTCGTTCCAAGTATGGCGCCAAGCGTCCCAAGAAGTGATCGATTGATTCAGGATTCAGAGTAGACCGTCATGGCAAGAAGAAGAGTAGCAGCCCGCCGCGAGATTCTCCCGGACCCCAAGTTCGGCAGTCAGACGCTGGCCAAGTTCATCAACATGGTGATGAGGGACGGCAAGAAGTCCGTGGCCGAGCGCGTGCTTTACGGCGCGCTGGACCAGATCGCCGAGAAGAAGGGTGGCGATCCGCTGGAGGTGCTGGAGACTGCGCTGGAAAACGTGCGCCCTCTGGTGGAGGTGAAGTCCCGTCGCGTGGGCGGTGCCACCTACCAGGTGCCGGTGGAGGTGCGTCCCGTGCGCCGCAATGCGCTGGCCATGCGCTGGCTCATCGAGGCGGCGCGCAAGCGCAGCGAGAAGTCCATGGCGGCCCGCCTGGCCGGCGAGCTCATGGATGCCGCCGAGGCGCGCGGCACCGCGGTGAAGAAGAAGGAGGACACCCACCGCATGGCCGAGGCCAACAAGGCCTTCTCGCACTACCGCTGGTAAGCGTTTTTTCTTCGGACAACAGGCTCTTTAACAGATTTTATTTATCGGGACGGAAGCAACCGTGGCACGCACTACACCCATCGAACGCTATCGCAACGTCGGCATCATGGCCCACATTGACGCGGGCAAGACGACGACCACCGAGCGTATCCTCTACTACACCGGCGTCTCCCACAAGATCGGGGAGGTGCACGACGGTGCGGCCACCATGGACTGGATGGAGCAGGAACAGGAGCGGGGCATCACCATCACCTCCGCCGCCACCACCTGCTTCTGGAGGGGCATGGCCGGCAACTATCCCGAGCACCGCATCAACATCATCGACACCCCGGGCCACGTGGACTTCACCATCGAAGTGGAGCGTTCCCTGCGGGTGCTCGACGGCGCCGTCTTCGTGCTTTGCGCCGTGGGTGGCGTGGAGCCCCAGTCCGAGACGGTGTGGCGCCAGGCCAACCGCTACGAAGTGCCGCGCATGGCCTTCGTCAACAAGATGGACCGCATGGGCGCCAACTTCTTCCGCGTGGTGGAGCAGCTCAAGGATCGCCTGGGCGCCAACGCCGTTCCCATCCAGATCCCGGTGGGTGCCGAGGAAAACTTCAGCGGCGTCATCGACCTGATCAAGATGAAGTCCATCATCTGGGCCGAGGAGAACATGGGGGTGGAGTTCCACTACGAGGAGATTCCCGACGACCTCAAGGAGCTGGCCGAGGAGTGGCGCGCCAACATGGTCGAAGCGGCGGCCGAGGCCAACGACGAGATGATGGAGAAGTACCTCGAGGGCGAGGAGCTCACCGAGGAGGAGATCATGGAGGGGCTGCGCATCCGCACCCTCAACCTGGAGATCACCCCGGTGACCTGCGGTTCCGCCTTCAAGAACAAGGGCGTGCAGGCCATGCTCGACAAGATTATCGAGCTGATGCCCTCGCCGGTGGATATTCCCGCCATTAAGGGTGAGCTCGAGGACGGCAGCGAGGGCGAGCGCCGCGCTTCCGACGACGAGCCCTTCGCCGCGCTGGCCTTCAAGATCGCCACCGACCCCTTTGTCGGTACGCTGACCTTCTTCCGCGTCTACTCCGGCGTGGTGAACGCGGGCGACACCGTCTACAACCCGGTGAAGAACAAGAAGGAGCGCATGGGCCGCATCCTGCAGATGCACGCCAACCACCGCGACGAGATCAAGGAGGTGCGCGCGGGTGACATCGCCGCCGCCGTGGGTCTGAAGGACGTCACCACCGGCGACACCCTGTGCGATCCCAAGAACATCATCGTGCTCGAGCGCATGGAGTTCCCCGAGCCGGTGATCTCCGTGGCCGTGGAGCCCAAGACCAAGGCCGACCAGGAGAAGATGGGCATTGCCCTGCAGAAGCTGGCCCAGGAGGACCCCTCCTTCCGCGTCCACACCGACGAGGAGTCGGGCCAGACCATCATCTCCGGCATGGGCGAGCTGCACCTGGACATCATCGTCGACCGCATGAAGCGGGAGTTCAAGGTGGAGGCCAACGTGGGTGCGCCCCAGGTGGCCTACCGCGAGACGATCCGCAAGAAGGTGGAAGCCGAAGGCAAGTTCGTGCGTCAGTCCGGCGGCCGCGGTCAGTACGGTCACGTCTGGCTGCGCATCGAGCCCCTCACCGACAGCGAGGAGACCTACGAGTTCGTCAACGAGATCGTGGGCGGCGTGGTGCCCCGGGAATACATTCCCGCCGTGGACAAGGGGGTGCAGGACGCCATGGAGAGCGGCGTGCTGGCCGGCTACCCGGTGGTGGACGTGAAAGTCACCCTCTTCGACGGTTCCTACCACGAGGTGGACTCCTCCGAGCAGGCCTTCCGCATCGCCGGCTCCATCGGCTTCAAGAACGGTGCGCTGCAGGCCGACCCGGTGCTGCTCGAGCCCATCATGAAGGTGGAGGTGGTCACTCCCGAGGAGTACATGGGCGACGTCATCGGCGATCTCAACAGCCGCCGCGGCATGGTGCAGGGCATGGAGGATGCGCCCACCGGCAAGATCATCCGCGCCGAGGTGCCGCTGGCCTCCATGTTCGGCTACGCCACTGACCTGCGCGGCGCCACCCAGGGCCGGGCCAACTACAGCATGGAGTTCGCCAAGTACGCCGAGGTTCCGCAGAACATCGCGGAAAGCATCATCAACAAGTGAAACCAGATTCGTTGAAAAGGTAAGCGACAGTGTCCAAGGAAAAATTTGAAAGAACCAAACCCCATGTGAACGTGGGCACCATTGGTCACGTTGACCACGGTAAGACCACCTTGACGGCGGCGATCACGACGGTT
>JALWGP010000384.1 GCA_027038775.1 Sedimenticola sp.
CCTTCAAGGGCACATAGTCGCGCTTGGGCGCGCCGTCGTAGATCTGCCGCGGCCGGCCGATGCGGAACTCCGGATCCGAGACCATCTCCATCCAGTGGGCCACCCAGCCCACGGTGCGGGCGATGGCGAACATCACCGTGAACATGTTGTCGGGAATGCCCAGCGCCCGGTAGATGATCCCCGAGTAGAAGTCGACGTTGGGATAGAGCTTGCGCTCGATGAAGTACTCGTCGTTGGTGGCCACCTCTTCCAGCCGCAGGGCGGTCTCAAACAGGGGGTTGTTGCTGTCGGCCAGCTTATCCAGCACTTGGTGGCACACCTCGCGGATGATGCGAGCGCGCGGATCATAGTTCTTGTAGACCCGGTGCCCGAAACCCATGAGCCGGTAGGAGTCGTTCTTGTCCTTGGCGCGGGCGATGTATTTCTCGATGTTGCCGGCGTGCTCGATCTCCTCCAGCATCTTCAGCACCGCCTCGTTGGCGCCGCCGTGGGCCGGCCCCCAGAGGGAAGCAATGCCGGCCGAGACGCAGGCGAAGGGGTTGGCACCGGAGCTGCCCGCCAGCCGCACCGTGGAGGTGGAGGCGTTCTGCTCATGGTCGGCATGTAGAATGAACAACAGGTCCAGCGCCCGCTCGGCCAGCGGGTCCACCTCGTACTCCTCGCAGGGCGTCCCCTTGAGCATGTACATGAAGTTGGCCGCGTAGCTGAGATCGTTGCGCGGGTACATGGTGGGCTCGCCGATATTGTGCTTGTGGCAGGCGGCAGCGATGGTGGGCGTCTTGGCGATGAGCCGATGGGCACAAATATCGCGGTGACGCGGGTCGAAGATGTCCAGCGAGTCGTGGTAGAAACCGGCCAGGGAACCCACCACCCCCACCATCATGGCCATGGGGTGCGCGTCGTAGTGGTAGCCCTCGAAGAAGCGCAGCAGCGCCTCGTTGACCATGGTGTGGTGGGTGATGATGTCCTGAAAGCGCTCCAGCTCCTCGGCGGTGGGCAGTTCACCGTAGAGCAGCAACCAGGCCACCTCGATGAAGGTGCTTTTCTCGGCCAGCTGCTCGATGGGATAGCCACGGTAGCGCAGGATGCCTTTTTCGCCATCGATGTAGGTGATGGCGCTGTGGCAGCTGGCGGTGGAGAGAAATCCGGGGTCATAGGTGAAGAGTCCCGCCTGGCCATAGAGCTTGCGGATGTCGATGGCCCCGGGGCCCTCGGTGCCCGAGAGCACATCGAACTCCCAGGATTCGCCGCCGGGCCGCAGGGTAATGGTCGCTTTCTTGTCGGACATATTTCGAACCGCTCCAAATCGTTCGTGCTTTCAGCCGGATCCCGCCTTGAGCCGCCCGATGTCGGCGGCCACCGCGGCGGCCGATTCGGCGAACCAGCCCCGCTCCTCCTCCGTCAGCTCCAGCTCCACCACGCGGCTCACGCCCCGATGGTCCAGCACGCAGGGCACCCCCATGGCGATGTCCGTGAGGCCGTACTCCCCGTCCAGGATCGCCACGCAGGGCAGCAGCCGCCGACGGTCGTGGGCGATGGCATCCACCATGGCCGCCACGGAGGCGCCAGGTGCGTCGTAGGCGCTGGAGTTTTTTCGCAGGGCCAGGATCTCGGCCCCGCCATCACGCGTGCGCTGAATTATATCCCGGATTTGTGATTGATCGAGAAAATGGGAGACAGGAACTCCATTGACAGTGCAAAAACGAGGCAGGGGCACCATGCTGTCGCCGTGCCCCCCCAGCACGATGGTGGTGATGTCCCGGGTGGAGAATCCGGTGGCCATGGCGATGAAGGTGGCCATCCGCGAGGCGTCCAGCACCCCCGCCTGGCCGAAGACCCGCTCCCTGGGCCAGCCGGTACGCTGCCAGGCCCGCCAGGTGAGCACGTCCACCGGGTTGGTGACCATGAGGATCCGGGCGTCGGGCGCGTGGCGCATCACGTCGTCCAGGATACCGTCGATGATGGCCACGTTGGTCTCCAGCACGTCGGAACGCGACATTCCCGGCTTGCGCGGCACCCCCGCCGTGATCACCACCAGCCCGGCACCGGCCATGGCGGCGGGATCGTTGCTGCCGACGACCCGGGTGTCGAAGCGAAAGAAGGGCGAGGTCTGCAGGATGTCCAGCGCCACGCCTTGGGGCGCGTCCTCCCGGATGTCGATGAGCACCACCTCCTGGCAGATCTCCTGTTCGGCGAGGAACTGGGCGGTGGTCTCCCCGACCCTGCCCGCCCCCACGATGGCGACCTTTTTCATCGGCCCTCCTCCTGATTGGGACGATCATATTAATATAATTGGATGATCATCCTTGGCTGTTGACGACAACTCCCTGGAACAAGGATAGCAGCTTTCGGGAGAGCGTCAGAAAACGGCCTTCAAACGAAGTTTTCCATGGGCGGGTAGTGTTCCGGCCAGCCACTGCGGGCCACGCCGGTACGGATGGCCGCCGCCGCCACCGCCGGAGAGACGGCATCGCGCAGGCGCGGATCCAGCGGCTTGGGCAGGATGTAGCCGGGACCGGATTCCAGGCGCTCGAGGCCGTAGGCCGCCAGCACCGACTCCGGCACCGGTTCGTGGGTGAGGTTCTTCAGCGCGTGCACCGCGGCGATCTGCATCTCCTCGTTGATACAGCTGGCGCGCACGTCCAGCGCGCCGCGGAAGATGAAGGGAAAGCCGAGGACGTTGTTCACCTGATTGGGGTAGTCAGAGCGGCCGGTGGCCATCACCAGGTCGTCGCGCACCTCCATGGCCACCTCGGGGCGGATCTCCGGCACCGGGTTGGAGAGGGCGAAGACCACGGGGCGCTCGGCCATGGAGTCGAGCATCTCGGGGGTCACCAGATCCGGCCCGGAGACGCCGATGAAGACGTCGGCACCGTGCATCGCCTCGGAGAGGGTGCGCAACTCGGTATCCGCCGCCACGCTCCACTTGTAGGGGTTGAGCCCCTGGCGACCGGTGTGGATCACCCCCTGGCGGTCCAGCACCAGGATATTGCTGCGGTGGGCCCCCATGTTGCAAAGCAGCCGCACCGCGGCGATGCCGGCTGCGCCCGCTCCCAGCACCACGATGCGCACCTCGTCCAGCCGTTTTCCCTGCAGTTCCAGGGCGTTGAGCAGGCCGGCGGCGATGATGATGGCGGTGCCGTGCTGGTCGTCGTGGAAGACGGGAATGTCGAGCTGTTCGATGAGCGCCTGCTCGATCTCGAAGCAGTGGGGTGCGGCGATGTCCTCGAGGTTGATGCCCCCGAAGGTGGGCGCGATGCGCACCACGGTGTCGACGAACTCCTGGGGGTGCTCGGCGTTCACCTCGATATCGAAGACATCGATGCCGGCGAAATGCTTGAACAGCACCGCCTTGCCCTCCATCACCGGCTTGCCCGCCAGCGCCCCGGTGTTGCCCAGGCCGAGCACGGCGGTTCCGTCGGTGATCACCGCCACCAGGTTGCCCTTGGCGGTGTAACGGTAGGCCGCTTCCGGATCCTCGGCGATGCGCCGTACCGGCTCGGCCACGCCGGGAGTGTAGGCCAGCGCCAGGTCGCGCTGGGAGTCGGTGGGCTTGGTCACCGTCACGCTGATTTTGCCCGGCACGGGATTGGCGTGATACTCGAGAGCGGCCCGGTTGATGTCGGCGTCGAAATCCTTGCTCATGGAAGGGGGCTCCGGACTGAAACGAAAAAGGCGCCACAAAGGCGCCTCCTTGCGAACACCGCGACCGGATCAGCGGCCGTAGCGCTTGCGGAACTTGTCCACGCGACCCGCGGTGTCCACGATCTTCTGCTGTCCCGTGTAAAAGGGGTGGCAGGCGGAGCACACCTCCACGTGCAGGTCCTTGCACAGGGTGGAACGGGTCTCAAAGCTGTTGCCACAGCTGCAGGTCACCTTGATGTCACAGTAGTCGGGATGGATGTCTGCTTTCATGTCCGTCTTCGGCCGGCGGCCGTCCTCAAGATTCTCGGGGCCGGCGCCCGGGGGCGCCACGGGATCGCGCATTCTAGGGAAATCCGTACGAAAAGGCAAGCAGCCGACCTTCGGCCTTGGAAGCGCTGCAAACGGCTCGTTGGGCAGGCGCTTGTTACGGGCCGCGCAGGCGCACGATGCGGTCCAGGCGCACCTCCAGCGTGCCGCGCTCCGATTCCAGCCGCATGAACTCCGCCCCGTCCCGCGTGAGGAGATCCACGATCCTGCCGCGGAAATGGTGCCCGGCGCCCGTCTCATCGCGGTAGTGGACGGTCACCGGCGCGCAACGCATGGCCAGCAGTTCGTATTCGCTGTGCAGGCTGCAAGAGATGGGCCGGTAGGAGGCGTCACTCATGGTCGAATTCCAGCAGCAGGTCGTTGAGAAAATCGAGCCCGCGGGCGGTGGCCTGCAGGCGCCCCTTCACCATCAGGCCGCGGGCACGGGCGCGGGAGAGGGCCGGCTCCAGCCGCCCCAGGGGCAGCCCGGTGCGCCGGTGGAACAGCGCCTCCTCCACCCCTTCCACCAGCCGCAGGGCGTTCATCAGGAACTCCAGGGGCAGCTCGGCCTTCCCCACCCTGCGCTCCCCGCGAACCCGGGGCGCTTCCATGTAGCGCTCCGGGTGGCGCTCCTTCCAGTAGCGCACCACCGCTCCACCGGTGGTGTGCTTGCCGTGGGCGCCGGCGCCGATGCCGAGGTAGTCGCCGAAGGTCCAGTAGTTGAGGTTGTGGCGGCAGCGGCGCCCGCCGTGGGCGAAGGCGGAGATCTCGTAGCGCCGGTAGCCCGCCTCTGCCAGCAGCGCCAGGCCCGCCTCCTGGATCTCCCAGAGCACCTCCTCCTCCGGCAGCGCCGGCGGCCGGGCATGGAACAGGGTATTGGGCTCCAGGGTGAGCTGGTACCAGGAGAGGTGCTCGGGCGCCAGCGCCAGCGCCTGCTCCAGGTCGGCGAGCGCCTCCACCACCGTCTGCTCCGGCAACCCGAACATGAGGTCGAGGTTGATGTTGTCGAAGCCCGCCACGCGCGCCGCTTCAAATGCCTCTACCGCCTGCCGGGGGTCGTGGATGCGCCCCAGGCGTTGCAGCTGCGCCGCGTCGAAGGACTGCACGCCGATGGAGAGACGGTTCACCCCCGCCCGGCGGTAGTCGAGGAAGTGCACCGAGTCCACCGCACCGGGGTTGGCCTCCAGGGTGATCTCGGCGTCCGCCGCCAGCGCCACCCGCTGCCGGATCCCTTCCAGCAGCGCCGCCACCGTCTCCCCCTTCAGCAGGCTGGGGGTGCCGCCGCCGATGAAGACCGTCTCCACGAGCCGGTCCGGCGCGGTTTCCAGATCATGGTCGAGATCCTCGAGAAGGGCCTGCAGGTAGCGGGCCTCGTCCGGCTCACCCCGCAGGGCGTGGGAGTTGAAGTCGCAGTAGGGACACTTGCGCAGACACCAGGGGACATGAACGTAGAGCCCCAGTCCTGGCGGGTCGGGCTCGGTGTGCTCCCGGGGTATCTGTGGGGTGGAGCTGTTCGCAGACACCGTAGCGGTTCCGGGGGCCTTCGGCGGGACCGCTGCAAGCACATCCATGTGCGCTCGGCGTCGGCCATCCCTGGCCTCCGACGTCCCGCCGAAGCCCCCTGGAACCGCTTTCCCCGAACTTGGTGGCAGGCCACTGGTCGAAACGCGCACTGCGCCCGACCCACCGCGATGGAACGAGTTACCTGCCGTCGCGCGCCTCCAGATAGGCCAGGTCGGAGATCCGGGTGTACTTGCGGGAGGCCTGCAGGAAGGCGTTGTAGCTCTTGTAGATCTCCGCCGCCGCCTGGTTCTGGCCGGCCAGCTCCTCGGCCACCTCCACCGAGACCTTGCGCAGCTGCTGCAGCACGTCGTCGGGATAGGCGCGCAGCTGCACGCCGTGCTTGTTCACCAGCTGGTCCAGGGCGCCAGGGTTGCGGGCGCTGTACTCGGCCAGCATGTCCATGTTCACCACCTTGCAGGCGTTGAGGACGATAGCCTGGAGGTCCCTGGGCAGCTCCTCGAAGGCCTTGCGGTTGATCAGCGCCTCCAGGATGGTGCCTGGCTCGTGGAAACCGGGGTAGTAGTAGTACTTGGCCGCCTTGTAGAGACCGAAGGCGAGATCGTTGTAGGGCCCCACCCACTCGGTGGCGTCGATGGTGCCGGAGGTGAGCGCGGTGAAGAGCTCGCCGCCGGGCAGGTTCACCGGGGTGCCGCCGAGGCGCTTGAGCACCTCGCCGCCCAGGCCGGGAATCCGCATCTTCAGTCCCTTGAGATCCTCCAGGGAGTTGATCTCCTTGTTGAACCAGCCGCCCATCTGCACGCCGGTGTTGCCAGCGGGCCGGCCCATCACCCCGAAGGGCTCGTAGGCCTTGTCCCACAGCTGCTGGCCGCCGCCGTAGTAGATCCAGCCGTTCATCTCCTGGGCGGTCATGCCGAAGGGCATGGTGGAGAAGAACTGGGCCTCGGGCACCTTACCCTTCCAGTAGTAGGCCGAGGCGTGGCCCATCTCGGCGGTGCCGTGGGAGACGGCATCGAACACCTCGAAGGCGGGCACCAGCTCCTTGGCGCCGTAGACCTTCACCTTGAGACGGCCGCCGGACATCTCCGTGATGAGGCGCGCCAGATTGTTGGCCCCCGTGCCCAGGCCGGGGAAGTTCTTGGGCCAGGTGGTGACCATCTTCCACTTGATGGTGGACCTGGCGATGGCAGGTGCTGCGGCCATGCCGGCGCCTGCCACGGCGGCCGCGCCGGTCTTCTTGAGAAAATCGCGACGATCCATTTTTTCTTCTCCCCTCTCTGGTTCGGTTCGGCAGTGAGAACCGAGATTACTGGCTGGCCGGTCCACCCGCAAGCCCGCCATGGGGCGGGCC
>JALWGP010000385.1 GCA_027038775.1 Sedimenticola sp.
GTTCTCCGCCACCCGCATCGAGCTGCCCGGCACCTGAACATCCCGCCTGCGATGGCCAGGACGGAGCTGCAGGGGCGTGTTCGCGGCGGGGGCGCCGCTCCTACACACCGCCCCTGGCAGGAGGCCCGCTCCCGGGCTGAATCGTCTCAAAAGCCACCTCCACCGGCTCCGGCGCCCAGGCGTGCCCGTAGACCACCTCGTGGGTGGCGGGCAGCACGCCGCCCTGCCGGAACTTCTCGTAGGCCCGGCGCATGGCCGTCATGCGCGCCTTGCCGGTGAGGGCGCGCGGGCGCCCGATGGTGGCATTGCGGGCGCCGAGGCGCTTGAGGTCCCGCATCAGGTCGTCCACCCCGGCGTAGGTGAGCACCATGCGGTCCACGTCCATCACCGGTGCGGCGAAGCCGGCCCGGATGAGCAGGTCGCCCAGGTCGTGCATGTCGATGAAAGGGCTCACGTGCTCGAAGTCGTCCACCTCCGACCAGGCGTGGCGCAGCTCCTTCAGGGTGTCGGGGCCGAAGGTGGTGAACATGAGCAGCCCCCCGGGACGCAGCACCCGCAGGCACTCGCGGTAGAGGACCAGCGGATCGGTGCTCCACTGGAAGGCAAAGTTGGAGACGATGAGATCGACACTGCCGCCCGCCAGGGGCAGCCGTTCCATGTCGCCGCAGAGGCAGAGGGGACGCCGCAGCCAGCGCCCCTTGCGGCGGGCGTGGCGCACCATGGGCAGGGCCAGGTCCAGCGCCACCACCCGGGCCTTGGGGTAGCGCTGCATGAGCGCCGCCGTCTGGGTGCCGGTGCCGCAACCCAGGTCCAGCACCCGCCGGGGCCGGAGCTTCACCAGGTCCAGCCGCTCGAGCATGCGCGAGCCCGCCTCGCGCTGGAGCACCGCCACCTCGTCGTAACTGTCGGCGGCGCGGGAAAAGGAGCGACGCACCCGCGCCTTGTCGATGCCGGTCTCACCCATGACCCAGGAACTCCGTCACCGCCACGGCCACCGCTTCCGGGTGGGAGAGAAAGGGGGCGTGGCCGGCCCGCTCCAGCAGCCGCACCTGCACCCCGGGAGGCAATGCGCTGCCCAGCCCGGGCGGCACCAAGCGGTCACGCCCCCCCAGGATCCAGAGCCGGGGCCGGTCGATTCCCGCCAAGGCCTCCCGCAGGTCGCTCTCCAGCAGCAGCAACAGCCCTGCGCGCAGCGCCTCCGGCACCGGCCGGGGACGCTGCGCCAGCGCCGTTCCCAGCTCCCGCTGGAGCGCTCTTCCGTCCTCCACGCCGTGGAACTGGAGGGCCAGGAAGCGCCGGATGGTGCCCTCCGGATCCCTCTCCAGCGCCTCGCCAAACTGCGCCAGGGACTCCGGGGCCATGGCCGTCTCCCAACCCTCGCGCCGGACGAAGCAGGGGCTGGTGGCCACCCCCACCAGGGCACTTACCCGCTCCGGCGCCAGGACCGCCGCCCGCTGCATCACCAGCCCGCCCAGGGACCAGCCCAGCCAGGCGGCCTGCGGCGGCGCGGCGGCCAGCGCGGCCTCCGCCCAGCGCGTCAGGTCGTCCCCCTCGTCGTCCCAGGGGGATTCGCCATGCCCCGGCAGCTCGAGCCGGGTGACCCGGAAGCGGGACTCCAGCAGGGGCAGCAGGGGGCCCCACGCCGCCCCGTTCATGCCCCAGCCATGGAGCAGCACCAGGTCGGGACCGCTGCCGGACGCCTCCACGACACGGCTCATCGCGGCAGCCCCTCCAGCGCCTCCAACAGCCGGTCCACGTGGTGTTCTTCATGGGCGGCGGTGAAGGTGATGCGCAGCCGCGCCGTGCCCTCGGGCACCGTGGGCGGCCGGATGGCCACCACCAGGATGCCCTGCGCCTCGAGGTGGCGGCTCCAGGCCAGCGCCCGCTCGTTGCCGCCCGCGATCACCGGCTGGATGGGGGTGGCCGAGTCGCCCAGGGGCAGCCCGAGCGCCCTGCCTCCTTCCCGGAAGCGGGCCACCAGCGCCTCCAGGTGCCGCCGCCGCCACGGTTCCTCCCGGACGATCTCCAGGCTGCGCAGGGTCGCCTCGGCCAGGGCCGGCGGCGCGGCGGTGGTGAAGAGATAGCTGCGCGCCTGCTGGACCAGGGTCTCGACCAGCGCCTCCGACCCCGCCACGAAGGCCCCCGCCGTGCCCAGCGCCTTGCCCAGGGTGCCCATGAGGATGGGCACCTCGCCCTGCCCCAGCCCCCAGTGTTC
>JALWGP010000386.1 GCA_027038775.1 Sedimenticola sp.
CGGCCTGGCTGGAGGCGGCCGCGAGCAGGGCCGCCAGCAGGAGCGCCGGGCGGATCATCCCCCCGCCGCCTCTTCGGGGGTCTTGGTGCTCTTGATGGAGAGGGCGTGGAGTTCGTCGGAGGCGACCTGTTCCTTCACCGTCTCCATCACCATGCGGTGGCGCTGGATGAGGCTCTTGCCCTCGAAGGCGGGGGAGACCACCTCCGCCTCGAAGTGGCGACCGTCGCCGGTCACCTTCACCTCGGCGTCGGGCAGACCCGCCTTGATCAGTGCTTCGACCTGGCTGTTTTCCATTCTTCCTCCTGGTTCGCGGCGGGGGCGCCGCTCCTACGTGCTGTCTGGCAGGTCGGGCTTCAGCCCTACCTACGGAAAATTTGTCATAAGTATACCGTTGATCCCCTTACCCCCGGTCCCTCTCCCTGAGGGAGAGGGGAGTTACAACTCGCGGGTGGCGAGGAAACGGATCTCCGGCCACCGCTCCTCGGTGAGGTTGAGGTTGACCCGCGTGGGGGCAAGATAGACAAGCTGGTCGTCGCCGTCCAGCGCCAGGTTGTCGTGGGCCTTGTCGCGGAAGCGCTTGAGCACCGCGTCGTCGTCGCACTCGATCCAGCGCGCGGTATAGACGCTCACCGGCTCGACGATGGCCTCCACGCCATATTCCGTCTTCAGCCGCGCCGCCGCAACCTCGAACTGGAGCACGCCCACGGCGCCCAGGATCATGTCGTTGTTGCGCAGGGGACGGAAGACCTGGGTGGCGCCCTCCTCGCACAGCTGCAGCACCCCCTTCTGCAGCGCCTTCATCTTCAGCGGGTCCTTGAGCACCACGCGGCGGAAGAGCTCGGGAGCGAAGTAGGGAATGCCCTCGTACTTGAGCGCCTCGCCCTCGGTGAAGGTGTCGCCGATCTGGATGGTGCCGTGGTTGTGCAGGCCGATGATGTCGCCGGGGAAGGCCTCCTCCACCTGGCGGCGGGCATCGGCCTGGAAGGTGATGGCGTTGCTCACCTGCACCGTCTTGCCGATGCGCACGTGGCGCATCTTCATCCCCTTGCGGTAGCTTCCGGAGCAGACCCGCAGGAAGGCGATGCGGTCGCGGTGGGCCGGGTCCATGTTGGCCTGGATCTTGAACACGAAGCCGGTGAACTTCTCCTCGCCCGGCTCCACGGTGCGCTGGGCCGTCTGGCGCGGCTGGGGCGGCGGGGCGTACTCGACGAAGGCGTCCAGCAGCTCTTTCACGCCGAAGTTGTTGATGGCCGAGCCGAAGAAGACCGGCGTCTGCTCGCCGCGCAGGTAGGCCTCCAGGTCCAGCTCGTGACTGGCGCCGCGCACCAGTTCGATCTCTTCCTTCAGCTCCTCCACCGTATCCCCGCCCAGGGCCTCCGCCAGGGCGGGGTTGTCCAGCCCCTCGATGGTCTCCCCCTCCTGCACGCGGGAGCCGTCCTTCGAGGCGAAGAGGTAGGTGGTCTCGCTGCGCAGGTCGAAGACGCCGCGCAGCCGCTTGCCCATGCCGATGGGCCAGGTGACGGGCGCGCAGGCGATGCCCAGCACCTCCTCGATCTCGTCCAGGATCTCGATGGGCTCGCGCCCCTCGCGGTCGAGCTTGTTGACGAAGGTGAGGATGGGCGTGTCGCGCATGCGGCACACCTCCATCAGCTTGATGGTGCGCTCCTCCACGCCCTTGGCCACGTCGATCACCATGAGGGCCGAGTCCACGGCGGTGAGGGTGCGGTAGGTGTCCTCCGAGAAGTCCTCGTGGCCGGGGGTGTCCAGCAGGTTGACGATGCGCCCCTTGTACGGGAACTGCATCACCGAGGAGGTGACCGAGATGCCCCGCTCCTTCTCCATCTCCATCCAGTCGGAGGTGGCGTGGCGCGCCGCCTTGCGCCCCTTCACCGTGCCGGCGAGCTGGATGGCGCCGCCGAAGAGCAGCAGTTTCTCGGTGAGGGTGGTCTTGCCCGCGTCGGGGTGGGAGATGATGGCGAAGGTGCGGCGGCGGGCCAGCTCGTTCTGCAGGTCGGACATGGATGGGGGTTGAAAAGGGTGCGCCGGGAAAGGGCGGGGATTATAGCAACTGGGCCGTCACCTGGGGGCGCTATGGTATATTTTCAACTTTCCCTGTCAAGGAGACGATTCGAAGACCATGAACAGACTGCTCATTGCACTCCCCCTGCTGCTGGCCGCCAACGCGGGAACCGCCGCCGGTTCCGACATCGCCAAGGCCATCGTGGAGGAGAAATGCCACCTCTGCCACGGCACCGAGGGCGAGGCCTCCAGCGCCATCTACCCCCGGCTGGCGGGCCAGAACAAGGAGTACCTGGTCAAGCAGCTGAAGAACTTCCGCGACGGCATCCGCAAGAGCGACACCATGAACGAGATGGCCAAGGGGCTCACCGACGAGCAGATCGGGGCCCTGGCCGACTACTTCAGCTCCAAGCCCGCCAGGACTCACCGCGTGCGCGACAAGGCGCTGGCCGCCGTGGGTTATTACATCTTCCACAAGGGCAACCGCTTTAGCGGCATCCCCGCCTGCAAGAGCTGCCACGGTGACTACGGCGAGGGCACCGAGAAGCTGCCGCGGCTGGCGGGCCAGCACAAGCGCTACGTGGCCGACCAGCTGCGCGCCTTCAACGAGCGGGTGCGGACCAACGACAACGCCGTGATGCACACCATCGCCAGCAAGCTCACCGAGCTGGAGATCGAGGCGGTGGCGCTCTACGTGAGCGGGTTGAAGGAGCAGCCCCCCAAGGATTCCCCCTAGATCCCGACAGCCGCGTCATTCGGGTCCCAGCCGGGTCCTCCGATCAGCGAGACCACTCCATTTTCGAGGCAGGTCAAAAACAATTGACCTGCCTCAATTATCTCGCGGGTTCATCCGTGGCAAGGTCCAGGTTGGCGTGCACCGATTGCGAATTCTCAATGAGAAAAATTGCACAGTGTGCTTGCCAGCCATCCCCTTTCAACCACCTAGCAACGGAGAAAACATGTTAGCCAAGGCTATCCCCGCAACTACTGCACTGTTTCTTCTGTTCGGTTTGAGCAGCGGCAGTCAGGCCTGGACCAAGGACACGAAGAAACTGAAGGACGTCAACATGGTCTGCGCATGGGAACCGGAGGCCCAATGTTCCTGGGCGGTGCGCATCGGCGCCAACAAGCCCGGTGTGGACATGCAAAACGCCTCCATGGCTTCCATGCGGCTCGACAGGTCCAATCTCCAGGGCGCCAACCTGTCGGGAGCAATCCTGCAACTGGCCAGCCTGGAAGGCGCAAATCTTATGCTGGCCAATCTCGAGGGCGCTCATCTTCACGGGGTCAATTTCCGCGATGCCAATCTCAGCCTCGCCAACCTGAGGCATGCAAACCTCCTGGATGCCGATTTGAGCAACGCCAACCTCAGGGGAGCCAACCTGGACGGCGCCATCCTGATCAAGGCGCGCTTGGACAACGCAATCTGGGTTGACGGAAGACGCTGCAAGCCCGAATCCATCGGCACCTGCCTTTGAACCAGGCGCACAGGGACGTGCAATCCGGGCCACCGGAAACCCATTCGATTTCAGGTACTTTCCCTCGTCCCACGCGGGACAACCACATCCTGGCAGGCGCGCATGGATTCGACCAACTTTCGGTAGGCCCTCGGCGCTTGTTCGGGGTGCTCTATGATCCAGGTGAACAAGCGGGTATCCGCTTCCTGCAACAGCTGCTGCCAAAGCAGTTTCTCCCGCGGATCCAGGCGGTCATAACCCCGTTCGAGAAAGCCAAGCAGCAGCTCGTCCAGCTCCAGCATGCCGCGCCGGCACTGCCAGGCGAGGCGGCGCTTCTCTTTTTCCGGGGTCATCTCACACCGACTTCTTCAGCATCCGGTCGCGGATGTGGCCGATGGCCCGGGTGGGGTTGAGGTGCTTGGGGCAGGCCTCCACGCAGTTCATGATGGTGTGGCAGCGGAATAGCCTGTAGGGGCCGTCCAGGGCGTCGAGGCGCTCTTCCTCGGCCTGGTCCCGGCTGTCGGCGAGGAAGCGCCAGGCGGAGAGCAGCGCCTGGGGGCCGAGGAACTTCTCCGGGTTCCACCAGAAGGAGGGACAGGAGGTGGAGCAGCAGCCGCAGAGGATGCACTCCCACAGGCCGTCGAGGCGGGCGCGCTCGGCCGGCGATTGCAGGATCTCCTGCTCGGGCTCGGGCTCGCGGCGCTTGAGCCAGGGCTCCACCGCCTCGTACTGGCCATAGAACTGGCTCATGTCCACCACCAGGTCGCGGATCACGGGCCGCCCCGGCAGGGGCCGGACCACCACCGGCGCCTTCAGCTCCGCCACGGGGGTGATGCAGGCCAGGCGGTTGCGGCCGTTGACGTTCACCGCGTCGGAACCGCACACCCCCTCGCCGCAGGAGTGGCGGAAGGTGAAGGACTCGTCGCGTGCCTTGATCTCCAGCAGGGCGTCGCGCAGCATCATGCCGCGGGTCACCTCGACGTGGTGGGTCTCCATGCGGGGTTCCCTGTCCCGCTCGGGATCGAAACGCCAGACACGGAACTCCATCAGTACACCCTCTCCTTCGGCGGAAAGCTCTCCACCGTCAACGGCTTGGTGCGCACGGGCTTGTAGTCCAGGCGGTCGCCCTCGCGGAAGTAGAGGCTGTGGCGCATCCAGTTGCGGTCGTCCCGCTCGGGGTAGTCGGGCCGGGAGTGGGCGCCGCGGCTCTCCCTGCGGGACAGGGCGGAGAGGATGATGGCCATGCCGGTGTCGATGAGGTTCTCCAGCTCGAAGGCCTCCACCCGGGCGGTGTTGAAGACGCGGCTGGTGTCTCGCAGCCGCACCTCGTCGAGCCGGTCGCGGATCGCCTTCACCTTCTCCACCCCCTCGGCCATGATCTCCTCGGTGCGGAAGACGCCGGCGTGCTCCTCCATCACCCGGCGGAACTCGGCGCGCAGCTCGGCCACGCTCACCCCGTCGCCGTCGCGGTCGAAGCGCTGGAAGCGGGCCATGGCGCGCTCCTCCGAGGCGGAGTCGGTGGACCGCGCGTGGGGGTTCTCGCGCAGCCAGTCGAGGATGTGCAGCCCCGAGAGGCGGCCGAAGACCAGGATGTCCAGCAGCGAATTGCCGCCGAGGCGGTTGGCGCCGTGCACCGAGACGCAGGCGCACTCCCCCGCCGCGTAGAGGCCGGGCACCGCCTCTTCCGGCCCGTGGCGCGCCGGGGCCACCACCCGCCCGAAGCGGTCGGTGGGGATGCCGCCCATGACATAGTGGGCGGTGGGGTAGACCGGGATGGGCTCGAAGGCGGGATCGATGCCGAGGAAGATCTTCGCCGTCTCGCGGATGCCGGGCAGCCGCTCGGCCACCACCTGCTCGCCCAGGTGATCCACCTTCAGCAGCACGTGGTCCTTCGCGGGCCCACAGCCGCGCCCCTCCTTCACCTCGGTGACGATGGCGCGGGCCACCACGTCGCGGCTGGCCAGATCCTTCGCGTGGGGCGCGTAGCGCTCCATGAAGCGCTCCCCCTCGCTGTTCACCAGGTAGCCGCCCTCGCCCCGCGCCCCCTCGGTGATGAGCATGCCACGCCCGGCCACGCCGGTGGGATGGAACTGGAAGAACTCCATGTCCTGCAGCGGCAGGCCGGCGCGCAGCACCATGGCCATGCCGTCGCCGGTGTTGATGTGGGCGTTGCTGGTGGTGCGGAACACCTGACCGCAGCCGCCGGTGGCCAGCAGGGTGGCGCGGGCGTGGATGAAGAGCGGCTCGCCCGTGGCGATCTCCATCACCAGGGCGCCGGTCACCGCGCCTTCTTCGTCCTGCAGCAGGTCGATGGCGAAGTACTCGGTGAAGAAGTGGCTGCGCGCCTTCAGGTTCTGCTGGTAGAGGGTGTGGAGGATGGCGTGGCCCGTGCGGTCGGCGGCGGCGCAGGTGCGGGCCGCCTGCTCCTTGCCGAAGTGGAGGCTCTGGCCGCCAAAGGCGCGCTGGTAGATGCGGCCGTTCTCCAGCCGCGAAAAGGGCACGCCGTTGTGCTCCAGCTCGTAGACGGTGGGAATGGCCTCGCGGCACATGAACTCGATGGCGTCCTGGTCGCCCAGCCAGTCGGAGCCCTTCACCGTGTCGTACATGTGCCAGTGCCAGTGGTCCTCCTTCACGTTGCCCAGGGCCGCGTTCACCCCGCCCTGGGCCGCCACCGTGTGCGAGCGGGTGGGAAAGACCTTGGAGACCACCGCCACCTTGAGCCCGGTGTCGGCGAGCTGGGCGGCGGCGTTGAGGCCGGCGCCGCCGGCGCCGATGATGAGCACGTCAAAGTGGCGTCGCCCGGGTTTCATTTCACCTCCATCAGGATGCCGGCCAGCCAGAGGCCGTTGGCCAGCAGGAAGAGGGCCACCGCCGCCAGCAGCGCCAGCCGCAGCGCCGGCGGTTTCACGTAGTCCAGGATCACGTCGCGCACGCCGATCCAGGCGTGGAGCAACAGGGCGAGGGCGAAGAGGCCGAAGGCCACCCACAGGGGGGTACTCCCCAGCCAGGCGCGCAGCGCCTCCGCGCTGCCGAAGGGCGCCACCGCCAGCCGCCCCAGCAGGTAGACCAGGAAGAGCCCGATGTAGACCGCGGTGGCGCGCTGCCACACCCAGGCGCGGAAGCCGGCGAGCCGCCGCGCCGTCACGCCAGCCCCCCGGCCAGCAGCAGCGCCAGCAGCGGCGCACCGACCAGCACCAGCCAGGCGCTCTGGCGGTAGCGCGGCGCCTGCACCCCCAGGTCGGCGTCGATGAGCAGGTAGCCGACGCCCGCCAGCAGGTGGTGCAGCAGCGCCCACAGCAGCAGGA
>JALWGP010000387.1 GCA_027038775.1 Sedimenticola sp.
CGTGCCACAGCTGGCCGACGATCTCGCCCACGGCGAGGTTGCGGTTGAACCCCTGGCGCGCGGTGGAGCAGAAGGCGCAGTCGAGGGCGCAGCCCACCTGGGAGGAGACGCAGACGGTGCTGCGCCGCCCGTCGGGGATCCAGACCGTCTCCACCCGCTGGCCGTCGGCCAGCTCCATCACCCACTTCACGGTGCCGTCGGCGGAGGGCTTCTCCAGCACCACCTCGGGCAGGCGCACCTCGGCCACCTCCGCGAGCTGCGCGCGCAGCTTCTTGGACAGGTCGGTCATCTGCCCGAAGTCGGTGACGCCGTGCTTGTGGATCCACTTGAAGACGTTGCGGCCGTGGAAGGGCTTCGCCCCCAGGGAGACGAAGTATCTCTCCATCGCCTCGCGGTCGAGATCCAGCAGATTGAGGGGTTTGTCGGTGCCCAAGGAACGCTCTGAAATCAAGGAGTTTGTCAAGCCGGCAATTGTACCCCCGAAGGGGCTGCGCCGCCACCGGATTCCCCGTCCCGATTCCCCTATAATCGGGCTAGGCTCCCCGTTACCACAGGTTTCCCCATGCAGCAGGCCAAGCGCGGCAATGCACCCTCCATCGGCTGGTCCTGGCGACTGGGCCAGCTGGCCGGCATCGACGTCTACGTCCACGCCACTTTTCTGCTCCTGCTGCTCTGGCTGGGGCTGGTCTACGGCCAGAAGGGCGGCCTGCCCGCCGCCATCCACGGCATCGTCTTCATCCTGCTGCTTTTCGGCTGCGTGGTGCTGCACGAGCTGGGGCACGCCCTCACCGCCCGCCGCTTCGGCATCCGCACGCGCAACATCGTGCTCCTGCCCATCGGCGGCGTCGCCTCCCTGGAGAAGATGCCGGACGACCCGAAGGAGGAGATCCTGGTGGCCCTGGCGGGGCCGGCGGTGAACCTCGTCATCGCCGCCCTCCTCTGGCTGCTGCTCTCGGTGCAGCCGGCGGTGCCGCTGGCGGCGGAGGACCCGGTGCAGGGCGGCATGCTGCAGAACCTGCTGGTGCTCAACCTCTTCCTGGCCCTCTTCAACCTGCTGCCCGCCTTCCCCATGGACGGCGGCCGGGTGCTGCGCGCGGTGCTCGCCTTTCGCATGGGCCGCATCCACGCCACCCGCACCGCCGCCTTCATCGGCCAGCTGATGGCGCTCTGGCTGGGCTTCATGGGACTGATGTACAACCCCATCCTCATCTTCATCGCCCTCTTCGTCTGGGTCGGCGCCGCCGCGGAAGCGGGAACCGAGGAGGTGAAGTCGCTGCTCCACGGCAGCACCCTGCGCACCGCGGTCATCACCCACTTCGAGACCCTCTCGCCCCGCGATCGCCTGGCGCAGGCCATCGAGCTCACCCTGGAAGGCACCCAGAAAGACTTTCCCGTGGTGGAAAAGGGCGAGGTGGTGGGCGTCCTCACCCAGGAGGACCTGCTGCGCGGCCTCAAGGAGGCGGGTCCCGAGGCCAACGTGGCCAGCTTCATGCAGAAGGGCGTGGAGAGCGCGGAGATCGACGATCCTCTAGACAAGGTCCTGGAAGAGCTGCAGCACTGCGGCTGCCGCCTGCTGGTGGTCAGAGACCAGGGCCGGATGGCCGGCATCGTCAACCTGGACAACCTGATGGAACTGATCCGGATCGAGAATGCATTACGGGAAGGCACGGGGCGCGCCTGAAGGCGCGCCGCCCGCAGGCCCTGCCGCTCACTCCACCGCCAGGATCTTCTCCACCCGCTTCTTCATCACCCCGTAGTAGACCACCGGGATCACCACCAAGGTGAGCAGGGTGGAGACGAAGAGGCCGAAGATGAGTGACACCGCCAGTCCCGAGAAGATGGGGTCGTCTAGGATGAAGAAGCCGCCGGCCATGGCGGCGATGGCGGTAAGCACGATGGGCTTGGCCCGCACCGCGGCGGCCCGCACCACGGCGGCCTCGAAGGCGGCCCCTTCCCTCAGCTCCTGGTTGATGAAGTCCACCAGCAGGATGGAGTTGCGCACGATGATGCCGGCCAGGGCGATCATGCCGATCATGGAGGTGGCGGTGAACTGGGCGCCCAGCAGGGCGTGGCCCGGCAGGATGCCGATGATGGTGAGCGAGATGGGCGCCATGATCACCAGCGGCACCACGTAGGAGCGGAACTGGGCCACCACCAGCAGGTAGATGAGCAGCAGCCCCACCGAGTAGGCGATGCC
>JALWGP010000388.1 GCA_027038775.1 Sedimenticola sp.
CATCACGACTTGCCCTCTTCACCAGGAGAGTGGAGCTACTGTGCCAAGATTGCGCGCAACCTCCCCACCGGGCACGATAGCAGATCGACGGTTTGAATTGAAGAAAGCGGGTGGCGGTCAGGAACCGGTTTTCCTTTGGTGTTCGGAGGGAATTCAGGGATTCTCCGGGGGAAGTGGCGATTCTCCCGTCCTGCCCGGGCTGCTAAAATGCCATGATGGAATCGATTCGGTTGTTGCTCCTGCTTCTGTGTTTTCTGCCCCTGCCGTTGCAGGCGGGCATGGATCTGCTTTCGGCCACCGTGCCCATCGAGGGTGATGCACCGGAAGCGCGTCGGGCGGCCATGGCCGAGGCGCTGCGCCAGGTGCTGGTCAAGGCCTCCGGCCAGCGGCTGACCGGAATGGGCGAGAAGCTGGAGTCCCTGCTGGCGGGGGCGGAGGACCAGGCGCAGGAGTTCCGTTACCGCACCGGCCCCGCCGCCGGGGGCGAGGCGCCGGGCAAGCTGTTGTGGGTCCGTTTCGACCGCCGTACCGTGGAGCAGGACCTGCGTCAGCTGGGCCTCATCCTCTGGGAGAGCGGGCGGCCCGAGCTGATCCCCTGGCTGGCCCTGGAGGCGCAGGGGCGCCGCCGGCTGGCCGACCCGGAACGGGATGCCCTCCTCTACGAGGCGCTGGAGGAAGCCGCACAGCGGCGCGGATTGGCGCTGGTGCTCCCCCTCATGGACCTGCAGGACCGTAACGCCCTCAACCTGGGCGATCTGTGGATGGTGCACGCCGAGAGCATCCTGGCGGCCTCCTCCCGCTACGGCAAGGCGCTGCCGCTGGTGGGACGGCTGAGACGGTCGGGCAAGGGCTGGAGGGCGACCTGGTCGCTGCTCCTTGCCGACGGGGAACAGCGCTTCGACGGCGAAGGCGAGTCTCTGCAGGCGGTGGTGGCGGACGGCATCGAGCAGGCCGTGGATCTCCTGGTGCAGCGGTTTCTCCCCTCCCTGGAAGAGGCGCAGCAGGGTGTGGTCCTGGTGCGCTTTATCGGGCTTCACGGCGTCGGGGACTATGCGCGCCTGAAACGGCTGCTGCAGTCGCTGGACGTGGTCACCGGCTTCTCGCTGGAGCGCGCGGAGGCAGACCGCCTGGTGTTCCGCGTGCAGGCGCTGGGTGGTCGCGAGGCGTTGGCCAGCCAGCTTGCCCTTGTGGGCGAACTGGAGCCCGTGGTGGACATTCCCGATAATGGCACCCCCGATCACGTGGTGGAGACGCTCAGCTACGCGCTCCGGTGACTATGCTGCGGGCCAGGGACATCCCCAACGTGATCAGCGTGCTGCGCATCCTGCTGGTGCTGCCGGTCATTTATCTCCTGCTGCACAACCGGTTCCGCGAGGCCATGCTGCTCTTCTTCGTCGCCGGCGTCTCCGACGCCCTGGACGGCTTCCTGGCGCGGCAGTTCGACTGGCGCAGCCGCCTGGGCGGCATTCTCGATCCGCTGGCCGACAAGTTCCTGCTGGTCTCCGTCTTTCTCTGCCTGGGGTGGCTCGATGCCCTGCCCTGGTGGCTGGTGGGGCTGGTGATCCTGCGCGACCTGGTAATCGTGGCCGGCGCCCTGGCCTACCACCTCACCGTCGAGAAGCTGGAGGCCGAACCCAGCCTCATCAGCAAGCTCAACACGGCGCTGCAGATCCTGTTGGCGCTGCTGGTGGTGTACGACCTGGGTTTCGCGGAGCTGCCCCGGCCGCTGCTGTGGGGCATGATCTACGCGGTCGCCCTCACCACGGTGCTCAGCGGCATCGACTACGTGGTGAGCTGGAGCCGCAGGGCCAGGTATCGCAGGCAGCGTTGAGGTTGCCTCTCACACCTCCATGGGCGCCAGCTTCCAGATGTCTTGGTTGTACTCCTCCATGGTGCGGTCGGTGGAGAAGAAACCGCTGCTGGCAGTGTTGAGGATGCTCATGCGGATCCAGCGGTCGCGGTCGCGGTAGGTCTCTGCCGCGCGCTGCTGGGCCTCCACGTAGCTGCGGAAGTCGGCCACCGTCATCCAGGGATCCCGCGGGCTGCGCAGGCCGGCGATGATGTCGTCGAAGATGCCGGGCTCGGCGGTGTTGAAGTGGCCGCTCTCGAGCAGGTGGAAGACCCGCGCCAGGTCCTCGTCCTCGGCGATGATCTGGTGGGGATCGTAGTGGGGCCGCAGCGCCTCGAT
>JALWGP010000389.1 GCA_027038775.1 Sedimenticola sp.
CTCCAGCGTGGCCGGACCGGTGCGGGCGGAAAAGAGCAGGCGGGCCTCCCGCTCCCGCGCCTCGTTGAAAAGGTGGAACAGAGCCGTTTCCCAGGCGGCGTGGCCCGCCAGGAGATGGACATCGTCGAAGGCGAGGAGGGCGTGGCCGGCCAGACCCTCCAGCAGCCCGGGGTCGAGGTCGAGAAGTTCGGTGAAGGGCAGGTAGGCGGCGGTCAGGCCCCTTTCCGCGGCCCGCGATACGGCGGCCATGAGCAGGTGGCTCTTGCCCGAGGCGGAGGGGCCGGAGAGGAACAGCTGGCCGGCATGGTCTTCGCCGCCGGCCAGCCGCTGCAGCGCCTGTACCACCTGGCCGTTGTCACCTACGACGAACTCCTCGAACGTCGCCCGCGCGGGCAGGCTCACGTCCAGGGGCAGCTGCGGGTTCATGCAAGCCGCTTGGCCGTCTCCGCCAGCCTGCGGCCCAGCGCCCGGCAGAGCTGCTTCTCCTCTTCCGAGACGGGCAGGTTGCTCTCGGTGCCGGCCAGGTGGGAGGGGCCGTAGGGGGTGCCGCCGGTGCGGGTGGTGAGCAGGGCCGTCTCCGAGTAGGGCAGGCCGGTGATGAGCATGCCATGGTGGAGCAGCGGCAGCATCATGGAGAGCAGGGTGCTCTCCTGCCCGCCGTGCAGGCTGCTGGTGGAGGTGAAGACGCCCGCCGGCTTGCCGATGAGGGCACCACTCAGCCAGAGCGAGCTGGTGGAGTCGAGGAAGTGTTTCATGGACGCAGCCATGTTGCCGAAGCGGGTGGGGCTGCCCAGGGCCAGGCCGGCGCAGTGGCGCAGGTCGTCCAGCTCGGCGTAGGGCGCGCCCGATTCGGGCACGCAGGGGTCCACCGCCTCGCAGGTGGCCGAGACCTCGGGAACGGTGCGCAGCCTCGCCTCCAGGCCGCCCTCCTCCACGCCACGGGCCACCAGGTGGGCCATCTCCGCGGTGGCGCCGTGGCGGCTGTAGTAGAGCACCAGGACGTAGCTCACAACAGCTCCAGCACCTTCTCGGGCGGGCGGCCGATGGCGGCGCGGCCGTCCTTGACGACGATGGGGCGCTCGATGAGACGGGGATGTTCCACCATGGCGTCGATGAGCTGGTCGCGGGTGAGACCGGGGTCGTCCAGTCCCAGCTCCTTGTACTCTTTCTCCTTGCGGCGCATCAGTTCGCGCGGCTCCAGGCCGAGCATATCGAGGATCCGTTGGAGCTCCTCCCGGTCGGGCGGGGTCTCCAGGTATTTCACCACCTCGGGTTCGATGTTGTTATCCTTGAGCAGTTGCAGCGTCTGCCGCGACTTGCTGCAGCGGGGGTTGTGATAGATCTTCACACGCATGGAGTGTCCTCGCGACGATTGCATCATGGCGATTCTAAACGGGAAGGCAGGGGCCCACAATCAGGGCGGGGCGGGTGCGCGGTGGTTTTCGGCGGGATATCGCTTCGTGGTACTGGTCTTCTCCCGCTTCATCGCCCACGGCGGACTGGAACGGGCCGGTTCCCTCGCCTACACCACCCTGCTTTCGCTGGTTCCCCTGATGACGGTGGTCTTCGCCATCCTCACCGCCTTTCCCGTAGGGGAGCGGGTCAACGAGGTGGTGCAGGACTTCATCTTCAGTAACTTCATCCCGGCGGCGGGCGAGGTGGTGCACCGCTACCTGCTGGAGTTCAGCAGCAAGGCCTCCCACCTCAGCGGCCTGGGCTTCATGGCGCTGCTGCTGGTGGCGGTACTGCTGGTGCACAGCATCGACCGCACCTTCAACGCCATCTGGGAGGTGCGCCGCAAGCGCCGCCCGCTCAACCGGTTCCTGGTCTACTGGGCGGTGATCTCCCTGGGCCCCCTGCTGGTGGGCGCCAGCCTGCTGGTCACCTCCTACCTGGTTTCCCTGCCGGCGGTCACCGAGGTCACCGCCGAGGGTGTGGGCAAGCGGCTGCTCGAGTGGCTGCCGGTGGCGATGTCGGCGCTGGCCTTTGCCCTCATCTACTGGCTGGTGCCCAACCGGCCGGTGAAGGGGTGGCATGCGCTGGCTGGCGGCATCTTCGCGGCCATCCTGTTCGAATGGAGCAAGCAGGCTTTCGCCTGGTACCTCACCACCTTCCCCACCTACGAAGTGGTCTACGGTGCACTGGCGGCCGTTCCGATCTTCCTGATCTGGCTCTATCTCTCCTGGCTGGTGGTGCTTCTGGGCGCGGAGCTCACTTATGGGCTGGGTGCGTACCGCCATCTCTTCCAGGGCGGGGAAGGTGCCACGGGCGAGCTGGAAGAGACGGTCCGGTTGCTGCTGCGCCTGGCCAGGGCGCAGAAGCGGGGAGAGGCACTCTCTGCCAGGGAACTGCTCCACTGCTGCGGTGACGCCGAGAAGTTGCTGGAGGCGCTCCAGTCGATGAGACTGGTGGACCGCAACGAGCGGGGACAGTGGCTTCTCACCCGGGCGGTGGGCGAGATCAGCCTCCACGACCTCTACCGGATCACCGGCAGGCGGTTGCCCATGCCGGGAGAGCCGTCGTGGCCGAAGGATCCGCGTCTTGCGGAAGTCCTGGCGCGTGCCAACGAGGCCCTCTCCGAGCTTCTCGATGTTCCGCTGGAGCGGCTGGAGGGTACCTGAGGGCGGCGGCCGGTCCCGCTACGGTTTCGAATTCTTGTCCCGTGCCACCTTGCGTGCGATCTTCCACTGCTCCCGTTGCCTGGAGGTGAGGCCGGTGGCGTCGAGATAGGGCACCACCCCCTGGCTGCGGATGATCCGGCGGCCCTCGGTCGAATGGGCAAAAGCGATGAAACGCTTGATCTCTTTCAGCTTGGGGTTGTTGCGCGGGTAGTAGGTGATGTAGAGGGGACGGTAGAGCAGGTAGTGGCCGTTCTTGATGTTGTCGTAGGTGGGTGCTTTTCCTTCCAGCGTCAGCAGCTTGACCTGCCGCTTGCGGGCGCTGGAGATGCCGCTGACGCCGATTGCGTTGGGATGGGTTTCCACCGCCTTCTCCAGGGGGCCGGAGGAGGGGTACTCGGTGCTGCCCTTGAATTCCTGGTCCGGATCGGCCCAGACCAGCTCCCGCAGGGTCCGGCCCACCCCGGAGATCTTGCCCTTTCTCACCAGCAGTTCGATGGGGGCGTCCCTGCCGCCCAATTCTTTCCAGTTCGTGATCTTTCCTTCATAGAGCGCCTTGAGCTGGTCGAGCGTGATGTCGGAGACCGGGTTGTCGGGATGGACCATCACCACGAGAGCGTCCCAGGCCACGGGACTCATGCGCACTCCCCGCTCTTCGGGGATCCCCGGGATCTTGTTACGGCAGGAACCGCCGATGTCCACCTCGCGGTTGTGTACGCGGCGGATTCCCTTGGTGGCGCCGCCCCCTTCGAGTTGGAAGTGGACGCCGTAGATTTTCTCGTAGGCTGTGGCCAGCTCTTTCATGAAGGCCTTCTTGGTGATGCCACAACCGGCCCAGCGCAGGGTCTCCTTCGGGCTCTGCGGCTCGGAGGTGGCTTCCGCGGCGGGCAGCGTATGTCCTGCAAGAAAGAGGACCAGAATCGGGATCAGGGCTCTCAAGACTTCGACTCCTTGCTGTTCCAACTCCGGCGCCGGTGTGGAGAGATCCGGGAGCTTCCGGAACACAGGGGATCCGCTTCTCCGGCACCTGGACCCATTCTACCAGGGCCCCTCTTTTTCCCGGGGACGTGGATCACATTTTGGGCGGTCGCCAAACGGTTGCATTGCCATGATCCTTGGCTTAACTTGGCGGCGAGGAGGAGAACCATGAAACAGATCGCTGCAGCGTTCCTGCTGCTGCTCGCCGGCCAGCTCTCGGCCGCCGTGGAGCGGCGGGACCCGGACACCCATTTCTTCGACCAGACCTTTGGCGACTTCTCCGAGGAGCTGTCCAGCGCCCGCGAGCAGGGCAAGAAGGGCATCCTCATCATGTTCGAAATGGAGGAGTGCCCCTTCTGCCACCGAATGCGCACCCAGGTGCTCAACCGCAAGGATGTGCAGGAGTATTTCCGCAGGCACTTCCTGATCTTTTCGGTGGACATCGAGGGCGACATCGAGATCACCGACTTTCGCGGCAGGCCCACCACCATGAAGGAGTTCGCCTTTCGCCAGTTCCGGGTGCGGGCCACGCCGGTGTTCCAGTTCATCGACCTGGAGGGCAGACCCATCCGCAGGGGCCGTTACACCGGTGCCACGCGGGACGCCGAGGAGTTCCTGCTGCTGGGCAGGTACATCGTCGAAGAGGCCTGGAGGAAGATGAGCTTCAGCCGCTACAAGCGGGAGATGCGCACGCGATGAAGCGCACGTTGCTGCTGGTGGGGGGGCTATGGTGGGCTGCCGCGGGCTGGTGCGGCGACGGCTCCGGACCCCTCACCCTGGAACGGGCGCTCGAGCTGGCAGAGGCTTCGCATCCGGCCATTGCGCTGGCGAATGCAAGGGCGGTGGCGGCGGAGGCCGAGCTGCGCCAGGTGGAAGCCTCCGATGACCTCACGTTCTCCCTGGAAGGACGCCTGGCCTACCTGGAGCCCGCCAGGCTCTCCAATTTCCGGGAGCGTAACGACAGCAGCGCCCAGCTTCGGGTGGAGAAACGGCTCTACGATTTCGGTTACACCGAAGCCCGGGAGGCTTCGGCCGCCAGGCGGCTCGAGGCGGCGCGGGCGGCCCTGCTCGACGCACGCCAGGCGCACCTGCTGAAGGTGATGCGGGCCTTCTTCGATGTCCTGCTGGCCGATCTCGAGTACGCACGCGACAACGAGGCCATGTCAGTGGCCTTCGTGCGCTTGGACAAGGCGCGCCAGCGCCACGAACTGGGCCGGGTCTCCGACCTCGAGCTGTCGCGCCTGGAGGATCGCTACCAGCAGATCCTCGTCCGGCGCACCGCCTCGGAGGCGCGCCAGCGCGAAACCCGCCTGAAACTGGCACTGGCCATCAACCGTCCCGAGTCGTTGCCGGGGGAACTGGTGGAGCCCGATCCGCCCCGCCTGGACGGCGAGCTGCCCGATCTCTCCCGCCTGCTGGAGGAGGTGCTGCAGGACAACCCCCGCCTGCGGGAGCTGCGCGCCGACGTGGAGGCGGCCGAACAGGCCCTGGTTGCGGCGGGCAGGCGCTACGGCCCGGTGCTCCGGGGCGAGGTGGCCGCCGGGGCATGGAACCGGGAGACCCGGTCCACCCACCCCTTCGAGGCGGCGCTGGTGCTGGAGTTGCCGCTCTATTCCGGGGACCGCGGGGACGCCGAGGCGGCGGCCGCCCGTTCCCGGCTGCTGGAGGCGCAGGCAAGGCTGGACCTGTCGCGCCACGAGCTGCGCCAGCAGGTGACCGAGCTCTGGCTGGAGCTGCAGCAGCTGCAGAGGCGGGCCAGGGCGCTGATGGTGAAAGGGGATTACCGCGATCTCTACCTGGATCGCAGTCGCACGCTGTACGACCTCGAGCGGGCCACCGACCTG
The DNA here is from genome assembly GCA_027038775.1 of Sedimenticola sp. GTDB lineage: Bacteria > Pseudomonadota > Gammaproteobacteria > Chromatiales > Chromatiaceae > Thiolapillus. Next base: position 5,441 of record JALWGP010000389.1, read on the forward strand.
GGAGACGCCATGGTGCGGATCAGCGAGGTGAAGCTCGAGGTGGCCCGTGTCCACTACCAGTGGCTGCTCGACCAGGCCCGGTTGCGGGCGCTGGCCGGCAGGTTGCTGCAGGGGGAGGAAGGATGACGAGAATTCCGGGGTTTCTGTTGTTCATGGTCCTGCTGCCTCTTCCGGTGGTTGCCGGAGAGGAACCCGTTGAGCTGGGCGTGCTGGTCTCCGGGGAGGTGGCCGAGGTGGTGGTGAAACCCGGTCAGCGGGTGGCGGCCGGCGACCTGCTGGTGAAGATGGATGAGCGCCTTTTCAAGGCCCGGGTGGACGAGGCCCGTACACGACTCGCTGCGGCGCAGGCGGTGCTGGAGCAGGCGGGCCGGGAGCTGGAACGGGCGCAGGAGCTCTATGAGCGCGCCCTGCTTTCGGACTACGAGCTCAAGGAGGCCGAGGTGTCACACCTGAAGGCCCGCGCCGAGCGCACGGCTGCGGCCGGTCGTCTGCTGGAGGCGCAGATTGAACTGGAGCGCTGCCGGTTGCTGGCACCTTTCAACGGGCGCGTGGCGCGGGTCATCGCCTGGAAGGGACTGCAGGTGCAGAACAGCCAGCGCATCCAGCCCCTCGTGGAGCTGGTGCGGGAGGCCGGGCCGTGAAGTGTGTGCGCTGCATCGTGCGGGGCCGGGTGCAGGGGGTCTGGTACCGGGAGACCACCCGCCAAACCGCCGTGCGCCTGGGAGTGACGGGTTCGGCGGTGAACCTGCCCGATGGTACCGTGGAGGTGATCGCTTGCGGTGACGAGGAGGCAGTGGAGGCGCTCTGCGCCTGGCTGTGGGAAGGGCCGCCCCATGCCCGCGTGGCGGGGGTGGAGTGCAGCCCTCTGGAAGTGGAGGTGCCTCCGGACCACTTCACCACCGGCTAGAACGTTCGCGGCGGGGGCGCCGCGCCTGTACCACCGGTAGGAGGCCCGCCCCCGGGCCGAATTTCAAACCGTTCGCGGCGGGGCGCCGCTCCTGCACCACCGGTAGGAGGCCCGCCCCCGGGCCGAACTTCGAACCGTTCGCGGCGAGGGCGCCGCTCCTACATCGGCTGCAGGAGGTCCCCCGGGCCGAGGTTGGCCGCCCGTGTTCAGGGGGTTCCCTTGAGTTCCGGGGGACGGAAACGGGGGTCGGAGCGTCCCTCCTGGACCGAGGAGCGCAGCGGGAAGGCGTTGCCCGCCTCCTGGGGGTTGGCGAAGGGGCGGGGCGAAGCCGGCCTGGGTGCCGGCTTGACTTCCGACCGAGGCTGGGTCTGCTG
>JALWGP010000390.1:0-1641 GCA_027038775.1 Sedimenticola sp.
TTCTAGCACCGGTCGGCCCCGGTGGGGAGAGTTTGCTTTCAGGGCTTGCGCCAGCAGCCCAGGTACACGTCCCAGTCCCGGGGGTCGGCGGTGATGAGCCCGGGGTCCTTGAGGCGTTCCTGCCGGCGGTCGCAGACCTGCTCCTCCACCAGCTCCAGGGGGGAGAACATTTCCCGGATCAGCTCCGGGGTATAGACCCGGTGGGAGTTGAAGGCGATGGCCGGCCGGCCGGCGTGCACCGGGATGGTGACCACCAGGTGGCCGCCGGGCCTAAGCACCCGCATCATCTCGGCCAGGGCCTTGCGGTCGGCCCCCAGGTCTATCTGGTCCCCGTAGCGGCCCAGGCCGAAGTGCTCCAGGGCGCAGAGGGATATCACCATGTCGAAGGAGCCGTCCGGCAGGGTGAGGGCCTTGGCGTCGCAGACCAAGACCCGCTCCTGGGGCACGATGCCCCGCCGGGAGCGCACGTCCACCGTGGTGAGGTCGTGGCAGGCCAAAAGGCCGATGATGAAGTGGCGGTAGGAGCCTATGTCCAGGATATCCCGGGGGGCCAGCTCCCGCACCTGGCGGGTGGCAAAGGCGCACTCGTAGTCCAGGGAGGTCTCGGGGTGGGAGCCCACGTCGTAGGTGATCTCCCGGTACACCGACCAGCCCCCCTCCCCCTGCCGGAGCCGGGCCAGGGTGCGGCGGTAGCGGCGGTAGAAGTCGGCCGGCAGCCGTACCAGCCGGCCCCGGTAGATGATGAAGCGCAGGTGGGACAACCAGGCGTTGATCTTTTCGCGCCGCTCCATGCTCACTCCCTCGTCCCGGTGCCCGGCGCCAAAATTTAAGACTCCTGGTCGCTTGGCCTGGATTTCCCGGGGATCATATCGGCCAGGCCCCCTCGAGGCCGGCCCCCTTGCTGGCTCATCAGTATATGGCGGCCCGGGCCGGATGCCAAGTCCTTAGCCAGCGCAATCCCCCAAGTAGCGCTTCACCCCAAGGTGCGGCGCTATGTCTTGGGGAAAGGGGGATTTATGTACTTCCAGGGCGATCGACTTTACTAATCAGATCGATTCGGCTAGATTGGAGGTCGTGCTCAAGGCGGGTGACAAGGGGGCTCGTTTCATCCTGTGGGATTTCTACCCCCTCATCCTTCCCCCGCCTGATGAAGGATGCGGCTAAAGGCTTATGGAGAATGTCCATCATGACCCAAGTTGACCAGGCGGACCCGGCACGCCCCCCCGAGTCGCTGTACATCTCGGCCGTTATCGCCGTATTCAACGAACGGGATTCCCTGGAAGAGCTCACCCGACGTCTCATAGCCGTACTGGACCAAATCAGTTCCTACGAGATCATCTTTGTCGACGATGGCAGCCGCGACGGTTCGGCCGAGTTGCTGGACGACTTGGCGGCACGCCATGCCGGGGTGGTGAAGGTCCTTCACTTCCACTCCAACCGGGGCAAGGCATCCGCCCTACAGGTGGGAATGGAGGTCGCCCGGGGCGAGCTGGTGGTGACCCTGGACGGAGACCTGCAGGACCTGCCAGAGGAAATCCCCCTGCTGCTCAATCATTTACTGGAAAACGAACTGGACGTGGTCAGCGGCTGGAAGGTCGAACGCCGCGATCCCCTGAGCAAGCGCCTGCCCTCCCGCCTCTT
>JALWGP010000390.1:1651-2186 GCA_027038775.1 Sedimenticola sp.
TCCCGCGCCGCTTCTCGGGGCTGGAGAACCACGCCTTCAACTGCGGCCTGAAGGTATTGCGGAGAAGCTGTGTTCCCTAGCTCAATCTTTACGGCCAACTCCACCGCTTCATGCTGGTCTTCTTGGCCCAGGAAGGCTTCCGTATCGGAGAGGTGGCCGTCCGGCACGCCCCACGGCGTTATGGTCGTTCCAAGTATGGCGTCCGGCGTTTTTACGAGGGTCTTTTTGACTTCCTATCGGTGTTTTTCATAACCCGTTTCGCCCACTCCCCCCTCTACTTTTTCGGCTTTTACGGTCTTCTCGCCTTCCTGCTGGGGCTGCTCATCGCCTGGTTGCTGTTTCCTGTGCTGCCGGCTGCGCCGGCGGTGGACCTCATCAGCGGTGAGGCGGTGCTCATCAGTATCTACCAGGTGCTCATCGGAGTGGCCATGGGCTTCATCCTGCAGCTGGTGTTCGGTGTCTTCATCATTGCTGGCCAGGGCATCGCCATGGCCATGGGCCTGGGGTTCGCCTCCGCCGTGGACCCGCAGAACGG
>JALWGP010000391.1 GCA_027038775.1 Sedimenticola sp.
GTTGTGCTGGCGCTGGCCGGCCATGACCCCTCCGGCGGCGCCGGCATCCAGGCCGACATCGAGACGATCCACGCTCAGGGGTGCCACGCCACCACCGCCATCACCTGCCTCACGGTGCAGGACAGCCGTTGCGTGTACGCCGTGCAGCCGGTGGCGCCCGACCTCCTCCTGCGCCAAGCGCGTTGCGTGCTCGAAGACCTGGAACCCGCGGCGATCAAGATCGGCCTGGTGCCCGACCCCGGCCTCGCCACCACCATCGAGGCGCTCCTGCGGGAGGCCGAGGGCATCCCCGTGGTGCTGGACCCGGTGCTCCACGCCGGCGGCGGCGGCACCCTGAGCGCGGCGGAAACCCTCGCCCCCCTGCTCTCCTGCTGCACCCTGGCCACCCCCAACCGCCGGGAGGCCCGCCTGCTGGGCGGGGCCAGGGAGATCGACGAGGCGGCGCGGCGGATCCTGGAGCAGGGCTGCGGTGCCGTCCTGGTCACCGGCGCCGACGAGGCCTCCACCGACCGGGTGGTCAACACCCTCTACCGCGACGCGGAGACCCTCCACTGGCAGTGGCCGCGGCTGGCCGGCGGCTACCACGGCTCGGGCTGCACCCTGGCCTCGGCCATCGCCGCGCGGTTGGCGCTGGGCGAACCACTGGCAGAAGCGGTGGCGCGGGCGCAGCACTACACCCTGGAGAGCCTGCGCAGGGCCATCCCCCCCGGCCGGGGCCAGGCCCTGCCACGGCGCATCCTGCCCGCCGGCTGAGGAAGGAAGGATGCGCGGACTCTACGCCATCACCCCGGAGGGACTCCATGGAGCAACCCTGGTGGAGGCCGCCGCCCAGGCACTGGCCGGCGGCGCAAGGGTGCTCCAGTACCGCGACAAGAGCGGCGACCGGGCCCGCCGCCTGGCCGACGCCACCGCGCTGTGCGGCCTCTGCCGGACCCACGGCGCGCTCTTCATCGTCAACGACGACCTGGAACTGGCACGCGCCTGCGGCGCCCACGGCGTCCACCTGGGCCGGGAGGACGCCACCCCGGAGGAGGCCCGCGCCCTGCTCGGCGAGGCGGCCCTCGTCGGCCTCTCCTGCTATGACGAGTGGGAACGGGCCCTGCAGGCCGCATCGGCCGGCGCCGACTACATCGCCTTCGGCGCCTTCTACCCCTCCCCCACCAAGCCCGGCGCGGTACGCGCCGGCCCGGAGCTGCTGCGGCGCGCACGGCGCGAGCTGGGGCTGCCGGTGGTTGCCATCGGCGGCATAACGGCCGAAAATGCCCAGCCATTGATCGAGGCCGGCGCCGACATGGTGGCCGTCATCCAGGGGCTCTTCGCCCGGCCCGACATTCGCGCCGCGGCGCGCCGGATCTCCGCCCTGTTCGAACCATCCCGAGGAGCGTCATGAGCACATCCCACGAACTCTTTGCACTGGCCCAGCGCCACATTCCCGGCGGCGTCAACTCCCCCGTGCGCGCCTTCAAGGGCGTGGGCGGCGACCCCGTCTTCATCGACCGCGCCGAGGGCGCCTATATTTACGACGTGGAGGGCCGGCGCTACATCGACTACGTGGGCTCCTGGGGCCCCATGATCCTGGGCCACGCCCACCCGCAGGTGATCGAGGCGGTGACCACCGCCTGCCGCAAGGGGCTCTCCTTCGGCGCACCCACCGAGCTGGAGGTGCGCATCGCCGGGAAGGTGTGCGAGCTGGTGCCCTCCATGGACCTGGTGCGCATGGTCTCCTCGGGCACCGAAGCCACCATGAGTGCCATCCGCCTGGCGCGGGGCTACACCGGCCGCGACAAGATCGTGAAGTTCGAGGGCTGCTACCACGGCCACTCCGACTCGCTGCTGGTGAAGGCGGGCTCGGGGGCGCTGACGCTGGGCGAGCCCTCCTCCCCCGGCGTGCCCGCCGCTTTGGCAGAGCTCACCCTCACCCTGCAGTACAACGACCTCGGGCAGGTGCGCCAGGTCTTCGACCAGGTGGGCGAGGAGATCGCCTGCGTCATCGTGGAGCCGGTGGCGGGCAACATGAACTGCATTCCGCCGGTGCCCGGCTTCCTCGAGGGGCTGCGCGAGGTATGTGACCAGTACGGCACGGTGCTCATCTTCGACGAAGTGATGACCGGCTTCCGCGTGGGGCTCCACTGCGCCCAGGGGCTCTACGGTGTGACCCCGGACCTCACCACCCTGGGCAAGGTGATCGGCGGCGGCATGCCGGTGGGCGCCTTCGGCGGCAAGGCGGAGATCATGGAGAAGATCGCCCCCCTGGGCCCGGTCTACCAGGCCGGCACCCTCTCCGGAAACCCGGTGGCCATGACCGCGGGGCTGGAAACCCTGGAGCTGATCTCGGCGCCCGGCTTCTTCGACGAGCTGGGCGGCAAAACCGAGCGCCTCATCACCGGCCTGGTGGAGGCAGGCCGCGCCGCGGGCGTGCCCGTCACCGAGAACCACGTGGGCGGCATGTTCGGCCTCTTCTTCACCGACGCGGAGAAGGTCACCGACTTCGCCGGCGCCACCGCCTGCGACCAGGAAGGCTTCAAGCGTTTCTTCCACGCCATGCTCGACGAGGGAATCTACCTGGCCCCCTCCGCCTTCGAGGCAGGCTTCGTCTCGGCGGCGCACGGCGAGGAGGACCTGGAGGCCACGGTGGAGGCGGCGCGCAAGGCATTCGCCGCTTCGAAATGAATGATCGGCCCGGGAGACTGCAAGCCCTGTTCCGGGGCGTGATGGCAGCACGTCCGAGGCCAGGGATGGCCGAGGCCGGGCGCACGGGGATGTGCTCGTAGCGGTCCTGCCATCACGCCCCGGAACAGGGTGAACACCGTCCAATCAGGGGTACGTCGTTGGCTGAAATTTTCCAGCAACTTCTCCACTGGGTCGAAGCCAACCCCGGCTGGGCGGGCGCCGTGGTCTTTCTCATGGCCTTCGCCGAGTCCATGGCCATCGTCGGCATGGTGGTGCCCGGGGTGGCCATCCTCTTCACCGTGGGCGCCCTCATCGGCGCCGGCGCCCTGGACTTCTGGCAGATGGTGGCCTGGGCGGTGGTGGGCGCCATCCTCGGCGACGGACTGAGCTTCTGGCTGGGCCGTCGCTACCGCCACCAGCTCACCCGCCTCTGGCCCTTCAACCGCCATCCCGAGACCCTGCACCGGGGCATCGCCTTCTTCGAGAAATACGGCGGCAAGAGCGTGGTCATCGGCCGCTTCTTCGGCCCCGTGCGGGCAGTGATCCCCCTGGTGGCAGGCATGATGCAGATGGCACCGGGCCGCTTCCTCTTCGCCAACGTCCTCTCCGCCCTCGGCTGGGCCCCCGCCTACCTGCTGCCCGGCATGGCCTTCGGCGCCTCCCTGGAGCTGGCCTCGGAGGTGGCCCTGCGCCTGGTGCTGCTGCTGGTGGTGCTGTTGGCCAGCCTCTGGTTCCTGGGCTGGTTCTCCCACCGTCTCTTCCTGTGGCTGCAGCCCAGGGGGCGGGAGCTGGTGCAGAGGGTGCTGCTGCTGGGCGAACGCCATCCCGGGCTGAGGCAGATCGCCGGCGCCCTGGGCGACCCCGGGCACCCGGAATCGCGGGGCCTTGCCATGCTGGCCGGCCTGCTGGTGCTCACCAGTGCCCTGCTGGTGTTGCTGACGCTGATCCCCGAGCGCCCCCTGCTGCTGGCGGACAGCGCCCTGCACCTTGGCCTGGACCAGCTGCACAACGACACCGGCAACCGCATCATGCTGGCGCTCTCGGCCATGGCCAGCGCCGGCACCACCCTGGCCATGATGTTCGCCCTGTGGCTGCTCTTCACCGGCTTCGGGCTGAAGCAGGCCTCCCGCCACTGGCTGGCGGGCACCGCCTTCGCCTGGCTGGTGAGCCTGGCGCTGGAGTACTTCCTGCGCCGTAACCTCGACCTGCTGGGCGTCCTGCCCGACTTCTACGTGCTGCGCGCCGCCGTCTTCTTCGGCCTCGCCGCTGTGCTGACCGCCACCCCCGTGCCCCATCCCCGGCGCTGGCTGGTCTATTCCGGGGCCACGATCCTGATCATGACCGTGGTGCTGGCCCAGCTCTACCTCGGCTCCACGCTGCCCGCGGTGCTGCACGCCCTCGGTGGCGGGCTCATCTGGGTCACCGCCCTGGGCATGGCCTACCGCACCCACGGCAGGGGCGAACCCCTGGCGCGCAGGCACGCCTTCACCATCGCGGGCGTCACCCTGCTGCTGGCCCTGGCCACCGCCTTCACCACGCCAGGACCTCCGCCCGAGGCTTCCCGCACCCCCTTCCGGGGGACCTTCCCCCAGCAGCAGTGGTGGCAGGCGGCGCTGGAGCGGCTGCCCGCCTGGCGCAGCGACGTCTTCGACAAGAGCCGCTACCCCCTCAACCTCCACTACGCCGGTACGCTGGGAAAGCTCCAGGCCGAACTCGACAAACGGGGATGGAAGGCGGTTCCGCCCGCCTCGGGCCTGGAGTGGCTGCGCCTGCTGGCCACCTCCACGCCGCTGGAGACGCTGCCGGTACTGCCGCACAGCCACGAGGGTGCGCTGGCGACACGGCGCTTCATGAAGCCCCTGGACCCGGACCGGCGGCTGGTGATCTATCTCTGGCCCAGCGGCTACCTGCTCGACGGAACGGGGTTGCCGGTCTGGATCGGCGAAGTAACCCTGCAGCGGCGCCACGAGTGGTTCGCCCTGCTGGTCTACCCGCGCAGCCAGGGTTCCGGAAAGGAGGCGCTGGACCTGCTGGAGAAGGATCTCAAGGGCAGCGGCCTGCGCCTGCGCAGGATGCGCGACGGCACCCTGATGCAGTTGGCAGAACCCGCGGCGGGGGAATGAAGGCACCTGGCAAACTGGTGGCGATTTCACATTTTCGTGCCCCGCGGGTAGCCAGTGCCGACGGCCTTGCTTTAAATAGGAATCGAGTATCACAAGGAGGCAGAGATGAAAGCACTGTTGGTTGACGACTCCAAGGCGGCCCGCTTTGCCATGGGCAAGCTGCTCAAGGACCAGGGACTGGAGGTCGAGATGGCCGCGTCGGGGGAAGAGGCGCTGGACAAGATCGCCACGGAACCCATCAACATCGTCTTCATGGACCAGTCCATGCCCGGTATGGGCGGCATCGCCGCCACGCGCGCCATCACCAGCAACGAGAAGACCGCCCATATCCCGGTGGTGCTCTGCACCGGCAACGAGGGCGAGAAGCTGGAGCAGATGGCCGCCGAGGCGGGCGCCATCGGCGTACTCACCAAGCCTCCGAGGGAAGAGCAACTGAAGCAGGTGCTCTCCAGCATCAGCGTGGAAGAGATCGTACCGGCCATCGAGGAGATCGAGGAGCAGGAGGCCGGGGCGGCCCCCGGCGTGGAGATGGACGCCGTCCTGGCCGAGGTGGACAAGCTGGTGGAGGGCGTGCGCCGACAGCTCAGGGAAGTGGACCAGGCGCTGCAGCAGCGCATCGAGGAGATCTCCCGCGCCGCGGAGCAGGGCCTGCAGCCGCTGCAGGCGGCGCTGGACAAGCTGGACGACCGGGTCGCGGAAAAGGTCAAGGAGCAGATGACCGTGGATTCGAGCAACCAGCGCATCCAGCTGGAAGCCCTTCGCCAGCAGGTCAATGCCGGCCTGGACGAGATGGAGGAGCGCGAGGAGCGCCTGCGCGAGACCATCCTGCGCGAGGCGCAGGAGCAGATCCTCGCTCTCGTGGACCGCAAGATCGCGCTGCTCAAGGAGAACATGATCGAATCCCAGGAGGAGATCCAGACTCGCATGGCCGCCCTGGAGGCCCGCACCGCCGGCATTGGGAAAGGGCTCCTGGGCAAGGCGGCGCTCATCTCGGTGCTGGCCGCCGCCGCGGCCTTCGCCGCCGCCTTCTTCCTGGGCTGATCAGCCCTCCCCCCACCTGGGCATCAGGTGGTGGGCCACCTCCAGGTGGTCCAGGATCCGCGCCACCACGAAATCCACCAGTGCCTCCACCCCCTGCGGGCGGTGGTAGAAACCAGGGTTGGCCGGCAGGATCACCGCGCCCGCCCGGCTCAGCTTGAGCATGTTTTCCAGGTGGATGGCCGAGAAGGGCGTCTCGCGCACCACCAGGATCAGCCTGCGCCGCTCCTTCAGCGCCACATCGGCGGCGCGGTCGATGAGGTCCTCGCAGATGCCCTGGGCCACCGAGGCGAGGGTGCCGGTGGTGCAGGGACAGATCACCAGCGCCTCCGGCGGGTTGGAACCGCTGGCCACCGGCGCCGTCCACTGTTGCCGTCCGAAGACCCTCAGCCGCCCCGGCTCCGCCCCCAGGCGCTCGCCCAGCAGCCGCTCGGCCTCCTCCGGCCGCGAGGGAAGTTCCAGGTCGGCCTCCATGGCCGCCACCACCTGCGCCGCCTGCGAATAGAGCAGCTGCACCTCACAACCGGCCTCCAGCAGGCACTCCACCAGGCGCAGCCCGTACTGGATGCCCGAGGCGCCGGTGAGGGCCACGGCAATGGGCCGCCGGCTCACGACCGCGCCTCCAGCGCCTCGAGGATACGCGCGTGGACGTTCTCGAAGCCGCCGTTGCTCATCACCAGCACGCTGTCACCCTCGGCGGCGGCCTCGGCCACCGCCTCCACCAGCGCCCCGGTCTCTCCGAAGATGCGGCAGCGCCCACCCAGCGGCGCCATCACCGCGCCGGCATCCCACTCCAGCGCCGGCGGGGCGAAGAGCAGCACCTGGTCGGCCTGCGCCAGCGACCCGGGCAGCGCCTGCGCGTGGACGCCGGCGCGCATGGTGTTG
>JALWGP010000392.1 GCA_027038775.1 Sedimenticola sp.
GTCCAGCGCTTTGGGCTGCGCTGGACTTCGGCGGGCCTCCGGCTGCGCCGCATGTACCGGTTCGACTACAGCGTGGAAGGGACGCTTCGTGAAACGGGCTACGTGCTCCTGCTGGGAAAAGAGCTGGAATCGGTCCACATCCGGGGCCGGCACACCTTCGAACAGCAGGAAGGGCCGGAAGAGGAGCCGGCTCGACCCGTGGCCAAGGTGATCCCCTTTCCGGGCAACCGGCGCCGGTGACGGGAAGCGCCCCTCCTACTTCACCACCTTGAGGGTCGGCTTGCCCCCCGACGGGCGCGGCGGTTCCGGCTCGTCGTCGCCCTCCGGTGACGGATGCTCCTCCTCCGGAAAGAGCATCCCCTGGCCGTTCTCCCGGGCGTAGATGCCCAGCACGGCCCGTACGGGGATCACCACCTCCATGGGGGTGCCGGAGAAACGGGCGCCGAAGAGGATCTCCTCGTTCCCCATCTGCAGGTCGCGCACCGCGTGGGCGCTGATGTTGAGCACGATGCGGCCGTCCTCGACGAACTGCCGCGGAACCTCCACCCCCTCCTGCATGGCGTCCACCAGCAGGTGGGGCGTCATGCCATTGTCACTGATCCACTCCCAGACGGCGCGGATCAGGTAGGGGCGGTTGGAGGTCATCTCCATCAGAGGCGCATCTCCTTTTCCGCCTCGGTGAGGCTGCGGGCAAAAGCGGGACGCTTGAACAGGCGCGCCGCGTAGGCGTTGTAGACGTTGGCCACCTTGCCCTCGAGCTCGATGCCGAGGTGCGGCAACCGCCACAGGAGCGGCGCAATGCTGGCGTCCACCATGGAGAACTCGTCGCTCATGAAATAGGGCTTGGCGGCGATCACCGGCGCCCCCGCGATGAGGCTCTCCTTCAGCTCCTTGCGCGCCTTCTCCGCCTTCTTGCCTCCGGCCAAAATGGTCTCGGCCCGGCTGTACCAGTCCCGTTCCACCCGGTAGATGTACATGCGGAACGTGGCGCGGGAGACCGGGTCCACCGGCAGCAGGGGGGGATGGGGGTAACGCTCGTCCAGGTACTCGAGAATGATGCGCGAATCGTAGAGCACCAGGTCCCGGTCCACCAGGGTGGGCGCGGTGCCGTAGGGATTGAGGTCCATGACGTCCTCGGGCAGGTTGAGGGGATCCACGTCGATGATCTCGGCGGTCACGTGTTTCTCCGCCAGCACCAGGCGCACGCGATGGCTGTGAATGTCTGCGGGATCCGAGTAGAGAGTCATGATCGAGTGTCGATTCACCACGTTTCTTCCACCTGCAAGGCTCATTTTGCCTCAACGAAAAAAGGCGCACAGTATAGCAGACTGTGCGCCTTCCGGCCCGACCTGGGATCGGGTCCCCCTCAGTGAACGTCCTTCCAGTACTCCTTCTTGAGCAGGAAGGAGACGATGAAGAAGACGAACAGGAAGAGCATCACCCAGAAGCCGATCCGCTGGCGTTCCAGCTTCATGGGCTCGGCCACGTGGGTGAGGAAGGTGGCCAGATCCTTGGCGACCTGGTCGTACTCCTCCGGCGAGAGCCTGCCGGGCTTGGCCAGCTTGAGCTCCTTGACGTGCTTGTTGCCGTGCTCGTCGGTCTCGATCACCGCCTCCTGGACCCCTTGCAGCTCCATGAGCACGTGGGGCATGCCCACGTTGGGGAAGATGACGTTGTTCACGCCGAAGGGCCGGCTGTCGTCCTTGTAGAAGCTCTTCAGGTAGGTGTAGATCCAGTCTCCGCCACCGTGCCTGAGACGGGCGGTCAGGGTCAGATCCGGCGGCGCGGTGCCGAACCACTCGGCGGCGGCCTCGGGCGCCATGTTGTTGGTCATCAGGCTGCCCACCTTCTGCGTCTTGTCGAAGAGCAAGTTCTCCTTGATCTGCTCCTTGGTGAGACCGAAGTCCTGCATCCGCTCGTAGCGGAAGTACTTCAGGGTATGGCACCCCTGGCAGTAGTTCACGAAGTACTTGGCACCACGCTGCATCGCCTCCTGATCGGTGAGATCGATGTCGGCGGACTCCAGTTCCGGTCCGCCACCACTGGCAAAACCAGTGAGCGGCAGCAGGGCCAAAGAAAGGATTGCGATCAGTTTTTTCATTTGGTCACCCTCTCCGGTACTGGTTTGGTCTTTTCGATCTTGCTGTAGATGGGCATGGCCAGGAAGAACAGGAAGTAGTAGATGGTGCCGATCTGCGCCACCAGCGTCCTGCCTGGAGTGGCCGGCTGCATGCCCAGGTAGCCGAGCACGAGGAAGTCGACGACGAACAGCGCGATCATCACCTTGGAGATCATCCCCTTGTAGCGGATGGACTTCACCGGGCTCTTGTCCAGCCAGGGCAGGAAGAAGAGGATGACGATGGAAGCACCCATCACCAGCACGCCCCACACCTGGGTGCCGGCAAAACTGGGCACCGCACGCAGCATGGCGTAGAAGGGAGTGAAGTACCACACGGGCGCGATGTGCTCGGGCGTCTTCAGCGGGTTGGCCGGCTCGAAGTTGGGTGCCTCGAGGAAATAGCCACCCATCTCGGGCGCGAAGAAGACCACGGCCAGGAAGACGATGAGGAACCCGGCCACGCCCACGATGTCCTTCACCGAGTAGTAGGGGTGGAAGGGAATGCCGTCGGCAGGGGCGGTGTCGCTCCACTTGTTGCCCTTGGGCCCCTTCTTGATCTCGATGCCGTCGGGGTTGTTGGAACCCACCTTGTGCAGCGCCACGATGTGGACGAACACCAGGGCCGCCAGAATGAAGGGCAGCAGGTAGTGCAGGGCGAAGAAGCGGTTCAGGGTGGCGTCGGAGATGACGTAGTCACCCCGGATCCAGATGGAGAGATCCTCGCCCACCACGGGAATGGCGGCAAAGAGGTTGACGATCACCTGGGCGCCCCAGTAGGACATCTGGCCCCAGGGCAGCAGGTAACCGAAGAAGGCGGTGGCCATCATCGCCAGGTAGATGATCACGCCGATGATCCACAGCAGCTCGCGCGGCTTGCGGTAGGAGCCGTAGATAAGGCCGCGGAACATGTGCAGGTAGATGACGATGAAGAAGGCCGAGGCGCCGGTGGAGTGGAGGTAACGCACCAGCCAGCCCCAGTTCACGTCACGCATGATGTATTCCACGGAGGCAAAGGCCAGGTTGGCGTCCGGCTTGTAGTTCATGGTCAACCACACGCCAGTGACGATCTGGTTGACCAGCACCAGCATGGCCAGCGAACCGAAGAAATACCAGAAGTTGAAGTTCTTGGGGGCGTAGTACTGGGCCAGGTGCTCGTTCCACACCTTGGTGAGCGGGAAGCGCTCATCGATCCACTGAATCAGGCTGTTCATGCGGCACCTCCTGCGTCTTCACCGATGAGGATACGGGTATCGCTCAGATACTTGTGGGGCGGAATCACCAGGTTGGTGGGCGCAGGAACCCCCTTGAACACACGGCCGGCCATGTCGAACTTGGAGCCGTGGCAGGGACAGAAGAAACCACCCTTCCAGTCCGGCCCCAGATCCGCCGGCGCGATGTCGGGACGGTAGGTGGGCGAGCAGCCCAGGTGGGTGCAGATGCCCACCGCCACCAGGTATTCGGGCTTGATGGAACGGTGCCAGTTCTTGCAGTAGTCGGGCTGCTGCGGCACCTCGGAGTCGGGGTCGAGCAGGTGAGCCGTGTCCTCCTTGAGGCTCTTCAGTGTCTCTTCGGAGCGGTGCACGATCCAGCACACCTTGCCGCGCCACTTGACCCGCAGCAGGGCGCCGACCTCCAGCTTGCTGATGTCGGCCTCCTCGGGTGCGCCAAGGGCCTTGGCCCGGGCACTGGGCTGCCAGTAACTGATGAATGGAACGAGGGCGAAGCCCGCGCCTACCGCACCCACACCGGCCGTGGCCGTGATGAGCATGCGGCGTTTCTTGAGGTCCACGCCTTGTGAGCTCATGGATGGAAACCCCCAGTCAGGTTGATTGAAAGACAGATTCAGGAAAGTGCTGAAATCAATCCCAGTTTTTCAGAATATGCTGATTTTCTATCCCGAAGATAACTGCGGATTATCGCTGATCCGGTACCGGATTTCAAGAAGATCCGCGCCCTTCCGGAAACGGCGAGGCCCCTGTCCGGCCCTCACACGGGGTTGGGAATATCGACGAACCGGTGTTCCACGCCGAAGGTTTCGGCCAGCGCCTCTCCCAGCGCCCGGACACCGTGGCGCTCCGTGGCATGGTGGCCTGCGGCCAGGTAATGGATGCCCCGCTCCCGGGCCACGTGGAAGGTCTGTTCAGAGACCTCGCCACTGAGAAAGGCCGGGAATCCCAGGTCGGCGGCGCGTTCGATCAACCCCTGTGCCGCGCCGGTGCACCAGGCGATACGGTCCACGGAGTGATCGCCCCCGGCGATCAGCAGCGGCTCCCGTGCGGTGAAGCCCTGCACCCGCGCACCGAGCGCCTCCAGGCTCACGGCCGCGGGCAGTGTGCCGCCCCAGAGCAGGCGGTCCGCAGTGAGCGGCCGGGGGTCCTCCACCGCCAGCAGCCGTCCCAGCTGCGCGTTGTTGCCCAGCTCGGGATGCGCGTCCAGCGGCAGGTGATAGGCGGCCAGGCTGACGCCGTGCCGGAAGAGCGCCGCCACCCGCCTGCCCTTCATGCCGGTGAGCGGCTGCGCCTCCCCCTTCCAGAAGTAGCCATGGTGCACCAGCAGCAGGTCGGCCCCGAGTTCCGCCGCCGCCTCGATGAGCGCCAGGCTGGCGGTGACACCGGTTACGATCCGGCTCACCTCGCTGCACGCCTCCACCTGCAGCCCGTTGGGGCAGTAGTCGTCGAACTCCGCGGTTTCGAGCCGCCGGTCGCAGTAATCGATGATCTCCCGAAGCGTCGCCATGGGTTCCCCGTCCGCCAAAAAGGCCATGATAGCAGCCTGCCGGACTTGGGGAATCGTAGCAGGGGCGCAGTGGGTTCGTCCCAAGTCCGACAGGCTGCTACAATGCGCGCTGCATGAAAATCCGGCGCCTCCTCCTCTTTCTCTTCGTCTCCGTGAGCAGCGGCCTGGCGGCCGCATTCCTGCTGCTGCTCGCCTGGCCGCAGCTGGCACACCGGGCACCGGCACCCGCGGCTGGCGTGAACGGCGACCGGGCCTCCTCGTGGGCCGATGCCGTGGCCGTGGCCCAGGATTCGGTGGTCAACATCTACACCAGCAGGGTGACGCGGGATAAGGGCAAGCCCCTGTTCAGCAATCCGCTCTTCCAGCGCTACTTCGGCGATCCCCGCACCGCACCACGTACGAGGCTGGAACAGAACCTCGGTTCGGGCGTGGTGGTGGACCGTAACGGTTACATCATCACCAACCACCACGTCATCGAGGGCGCGGACGAGATCTTCATCGGCACGGAAGACCAGGCGCCGGTGCGCGCCCGCGTGGTGGGTACGGACCCGGACACCGACCTGGCGGTGATCCAGGCCGCGGGGAAGGATCTTCCTCCCGCCCGGCTGGGCGACTCCTCCCGCCAGCGCGTCGGTGACGTGGTGCTGGCCATCGGCAACCCCTTCGGCGTGGGCAAGACGGTGACCCAGGGCATCATCAGCGCCATGGACCGCCAGCAGCTGGGGCTGGCCATCTACGAGGATTTCATCCAGACCGACGCCGCCATCAACCAGGGCAACTCGGGCGGCGCCCTGATCAACGCCAGGGGCGAGGTGATCGGCATCAACACCGCCATCCTCTCGAGCAGCGGCGGCTCCCACGGCATCGGCTTCGCCATCCCCATCAACCTGGCACGGCAGGTGATGCAGCAGATCATCGATCACGGCCGGGTGATCCGCGGCTGGATCGGCGCGGGCGGCATCGACCTCACCCCCGCCCTGGCGAAATCCCTCGGCCTGGACGACACCATGAAAGGCGTCTACGTGACCCACGTGCTGGAAAACGGCCCGGCCGACCTGGCCGGCATGGAGCCCGGTGACGTGATCCTGGCCGTCGACGGGGAGCACGCCGGCGGCGCTTACGAGATCATGAGCCGCATCGCTGCCACCACACCCGGCACCCTGCTGCGGCTCACCGTGCTCCACCAGGGCAAACGCTTGCCGATGCAGATCAGGGTGCTGGAACGGCCGGTACAGAAATCGTGAGCGGACTCCCCCACCCTTCGCGGACCTCCACCGCCCTCTGGCTGGCCCTCTTCGGCGCGGTGCTGACCTGGTCCGCCATCGCGCCCAAGGACCGCTTCACCTGGTTCCTGGAGGTGGCGCCCGCCCTCATCGGGCTGGTGGTGCTGGCCGCCACCTGGAAACGTTTTCCCCTCACGCCCCTGGTCTACTGGCTGATCCTGGTCCACGCCATCATTCTCATGATCGGCGGTCACTACACCTATGCCGAGGTGCCGTTGTTCGACTGGATCCGTGACCAGTTCCACCTGCAGCGCAACAACTACGACAAGGTAGGGCACTTCGCCCAGGGATTCATCCCCGCCATGATCGCGCGGGAGCTGCTGATTCGTTTACAGGTGATCCGGGGCACGGTCTGGCGCAACTTCTTCATTCTTTGCTTCGTGCTCGCCCTGAGCGCCTTCTACGAGCTCATCGAGTGGTGGGTGGCCCTGGCCAGCGGCGACGACGCCGTGGCCTTTCTCGCCACCCAGGGCGACCCCTGGGATACCCAGTCGGACATGCTGCTGGCGCTGCTCGGCGGCATCGCCTCGCTGGCCACCCTGGGCCGGTGGCACGACCGCCAGCTC
>JALWGP010000393.1 GCA_027038775.1 Sedimenticola sp.
GACGTTGGCGATGAAGCGGGTCTCGTCGAAGTCGAGGCGGGGCAGGATCTCCTCCACCACCTTGTCCACGCCGGGGTTCTGCAGGCCGATGGCGTTGAGCATGCCGCCGGGGGTCTCGAAGACGCGGTGGGGCGGGTTGCCCAGGCGCGGCGTGCCGGTGGTTCCCTTGAGGCAGATGGCGCCCACGTCGCGGTTGGAGAAGCCCTCCACGCGGGTGTATTCTTCGCCGAATCCCACGCAGCCCGACAGCAGCACCAGCGGTGTCTGGAAATCCAGCCCGCAGAAGTCGACGGAGAGTCTCGGATCGGGCGCCTGGCTCATACCGTTGTGTCTCTTGCCTGGAGCAGTTGGTGTTCGACGTCGCATTGTACCAGCCGGAAATCCCGCCCAACACGGGAAATGTCATCCGTTTGTGCGCCAATACCGGTTGCCGGCTGCACCTGGTGGCGCCGCTGGGCTTCGAGCTGGACCATGCCCGGCTGAGGCGCGCCGCGGTCGACGACCACGAGTGCGTGCGGCGGCGGGTCCACGACTCCTTCGGGGCGCTGCTTCAGGCGGTGGCGCCCGCCCGGGTCTTCGCCTTCACCACCCGCGCCCGCCGCTGCTATGCCGACGTCGCCTTCGAGGCGGGGGACCTGCTGCTGTTCGGGCCCGAGACCCGCGGCCTGCCGCAGGAAGTGCTGGAGGTGCTGCCCACGGAGCGGTGCCTGCGCCTGCCCATGCGCCCCGGGCAGCGCAGCCTCAACCTCTCCAACGCGGTGGCGGTAGTGGTCTACGAGGCGTGGCGGCAGTTGGGGTTCGACGGGGGTCAGTGAGTTTCCGGGGGAGGTTCGCGCTCCTCGCGGGGGTGGCGTGCCAGCAGTGAGCGTACCGCGGCCGAGGGCTCCAGTCCCTCGTGGAGCACCTGGTGGACCGCCCGCGTGATGGGCATCTCCACCCCCAGCTCCATTGCCTTGTGGTGGAAATCGCGGGCGGCGGCGAGGCCTTCCACCTCCTGGCCGATCTTCTGGCGGGCGGTCTCGATGTCCAACCCGCGGGCCAGCGCCAGTCCCATGCGCCGGTTGCGCGACTGGTCGTCGGTGCAGGTGAGTACCAGGTCGCCCAGCCCCGCCAGCCCCATGAAGGTGTCGTGTTCGCCCCCCAGCACCAGGCCCAGCCGGCTGATCTCCGCCAGACCCCGCGTGATGAGCGCGGCCCGGGCGTTGGCGCCGAAGCCCAGGCCGTCCGAGATGCCGGCGGCGATGGCCATGACGTTCTTGGCGGCCCCGCCCACCTGGACGCCGACGATGTCGGTGGCGGTGTAGGCGCGGAAGGTGTCGCCGTGCAGGTAGCCGGCCAGGCGGTGGGCGTGGTCGAGGTCACGGGAGGCCACGGTGACGGCCGTCGGCAGGCCGCGGGCCACCTCCATGGCGAAGGTGGGGCCGGAGACCACCGCCAGGCTGGTCCGGGGAAAGGCGGCCTCCGCGGCCTGGTGCAGCAGGCGCCGGCCGTGGGGCTCGAGCCCCTTGGTGGCCCAGGAGAGGGAGGGGGGATCGGGCTCCAGGCTCCCGATCTGCTCGAGCACGCTGGTGAAGGCGTGGCTCGGCACCACGATCAGCCGCTCGTCGGCCCCCTCCAGTGCCTCCTCCAGCGCCAGCACGGGCTCGAGCCCGGGAGGGAAGGGGATGCCCGGCAGGTAGTGGCGGTTCTCCCGCTCCTCCTGCAGTTGGCGCATGGCGGCCTCCTCGTGGCCCCAGATGCGCACCCGGTGGCCATGGCGGGCCAGCAGGATACCCAGGGCGGTGCCCCAGGAGCCCGCGCCGATGACGGCGATCCGGTGCGTTGCGCCGTTCATCCGGAGGATGCCTCAGTGCTCCGCCTTGCCACCTTCCTGCTGCTGTTGCTGCATCTGCTGGGCGTAGAGCGCCTCGAAGTTCACCGGCGCCAGCAGGAACTGGGGGAAGCTGCCACGGGTGATCAGGTCGGAGACCAGTTCGCGCACGTAAGGAAAGATGACGTTGGGGCAGTAGATCCCCAGCAGCGGTCCCATCTCTTCCTCGGGAATGCCCTTCGCCAGGAAGATGCCGGCCTGGGTCACCTCCACCAGGAAGGCGGTCTTCTCCTCGACTTTGGCGGTGACGGTCACCGTGAGGGCCACCTCGATGTTGCCTTCACCCAGGTCCTTGATCGCGTTGTTGATGTTCACGCTGACCTGGGGACGCCACTCCTTCATGAAGATTTCCGGGGTGTTGGGCGTTTCGAAGGAGACATCCTTGGTGTAGATGCGCTGGATGGTGAATTGTCGTTCCTGGTTCTCTTCGCTCATTTTCTGGGTTCCTGGTTCGTCCGGTATGGGAAACGGAATGTTCGTGGTGTCAGGTGCGCTTGAGGGGCAGGCCGGCGCTCTCCCAGGCCATCATTCCCCCGCGCAGGTTGTGGACCCTGGGAAAGCCCTTCTTCATCAGCATCTTCGCGGCCATGCCGGAACGCGATCCCGACCTGCAGGCGACGATGATGGGACGGTCCCTGTACTTCTCCAGCTGCTGCAGCTGCTTGCCCAGCCCGTTGAGCGGGATATTCACCGCGTTGACGATGTGCCCCTTGTTGAACTCCGCGATGGAGCGCACGTCCAGGACGACGGCGTTCTCGTGGTTGATGAGCGCGGTACCCTGCAGCGGGGTCACCGCCGTCTTGTTCACGGGATCGAAGAAGAGGTTCCAGACGAGCGCGGCGGAGAGGCCGAGAAAGGTGATGACCAGCGCCAGGTGGTTGCTCGCGAATTCCAGTAGCTGTTGCATCCGGTTTGTGCCTGGGGAGAAGGGTTTGCTGGGGAAAGGGCGGGATTATAGCGCAACTGTGGGGGGTCACGCCTGCTCCGGAGGGGGATGGCCGTGGAGGCGGGGGCTATTGGGAGTGGCTGCAGAATACCTGGCGCATCATGCCGATGAGCTGGAGGGTGCGGCTGTCCGCCACCCGGTAGAAGACGCGGTTGGCCTCCTTGCGCGCATCGAGGATGCCCTTGTCGCGCAGGATGGCCAGGTGCTGGGAGATATTGCTCTGCGAGGAGCCGACCTGGTTGACGATGTCGTGTACGCTCACCTCGTTCTCGCCAAGGGTGCACAGGATCTTGAGCCTCAGCGGGTGGGACATCGCCTTGAGGGAACGGGAGGCCCGTTCGATATCCTTGTCGCTGCCGAGCAGTGACATTCCCTGGTCGAATTCCTTCAGTTGATCGGTTGTGGGGGAGCCCTGTTTCGTCACGACCAGTTCCTCGCTCTGTTGCCTGTCTGGAGTCTCTCCGGGGAGCATAATTCATAAATCATTAATACAATAATACACTGTTTTACCATGAAAGCCGAAGGGTAAAAGTCACGGGGCGTGAAAGGTCGCGCCTCCCGCGGAAAAGGCGCATCTGGTAGAATCCAGTTTTTTTGTGTCCCCCAGGCTTGCCGGACCCTTCGCGGCACTTTCCGTCCGTGCCGTCGGTTCCGGGCGTTCGTTTTGCGCAGACCACAAGGATTCAGGGCAACAGAATGAGTGAAGCACCGCGCCCCGTCGTTCTCATCATTCTCGATGGCTGGGGAGTCAGCGAAGAGACCGAATACAATGCCATCGCCGCCGGCCGCACCCCGGTCTGGGACAGGCTGTGGCGGGAGTGCCCCCACAACGTGCTGCACACCTCCGGGTCGGCGGTGGGGCTGCCCAGCGGCCAGATGGGCAACTCCGAGGTGGGACACATCAACCTCGGCAGTGGACGCGTGGTGTACCAGGAGTTCACCCGCGTGAGCCGCTCCATCCGCACCGGCTCCTTCTTCAACAACGCCACCCTCACCGGGGCGGTGGACGTGGCGGTGGAGAACGACCGGGCGGTGCACATCTTCGGCCTGCTCTCGCCCGGCGGCGTGCACAGCCACGAGGAGCACATCCATGCCATGGTGCGCCTGGCGGTGGAGCGGGGCGCCCGCCGGGTCTACGTGCACGCCTTCCTCGACGGCCGCGACATGCCGCCGAAGAGCGCCGAGCCTTCGCTCGTGGCCATGGACGAGGTGTTCCGGGAACTCGGGGTCGGGCGCATCGCCAGCATGGTGGGGCGCTACTACGCCATGGACCGGGACAACCGCTGGGAGCGCATCCGCTTGGCCTACGGGCTGATGGTGGACGGGGAGGCGGAGTTCGAGGCTGAGAGCGCGGTGGAAGGGCTGGCCATGGCCTATGAGCGGGGCGAGACCGACGAGTTCGTCAAACCCACCCGCATCGTGCCGCCCGGTGAGAAGCCGGTGCGCATCGAGGATGGTGACGTGGTCATCAGCATGAACTACCGCTCCGACCGGGTGCGCCAGATCGTGCGTGCCTTCATCGAGGAGGAGTTCGACTGCTTCGACCGCAAGCGCCTGCCCAAGCTGGGCGACTTCGTCACCCTCACCGAATACAACAAGGAGTGGGACGTGCCGGTGGCCTTCCCCTCGGAGAAGCTCAAGAACGTCTTCGGCGAGTACATCGCCAACCTGGGCCTGCACCAGCTGCGCCTGGCGGAAACCGAGAAATACGCCCACGTCACCTTCTTCTTCAACGGCGGGCGCGAGCAACCCTTCGAGGGCGAGGACCGCATCCTGGTACCCTCGCCCGACGTGCCCACCTACGACCTCAAGCCGGAGATGAGCGCGCCGGAGGTGACCGACCGGCTGGTGGAGGCCATCGAGGGGGGCAAATACGACGCCATCATCGTCAACTATGCCAACGGCGACATGGTGGGGCACACCGGGGTCTTCGAGGCGGCGGTGCAGGCGGTGGAAACCCTGGACGAGTGCCTGGGGCGCGTCACCCGCGCCGTGCACAAGGTGGGTGGCGCCATGCTCATCACCGCCGACCACGGCAACTGCGAGAAGATGCTGGACGAGAAAACCGGCCAGCCCTACACTGCCCACACCACCAATCCGGTGCCCATCGTCTACTTCGGGGAGCGGCCGGCGCGCGTGCTCGACGGGGGCGCGTTGTGCGACGTCGCCCCCACCCTGTTGCACATCATGGGCCTGCCCCAGCCCATGGAGATGACGGGCCACCCCCTGCTGGAGTTCCTTGACCAGGACGACGCACAGCCCTGACCGCCCCCTTTCGGCGCTCCTGGCCGCCCTCCTCGTTCTGGGCGCGCTCCTTCCCGTCCCCGGCGGTTCCGCGGAGGAGGGGGAGTCGCGGCGGTTGCAGCAGGCCATCGAAGCCCTGCGCCGGCAGCAGGCCGGCATCCGCGAACGGCGTGACCGCGTCAGCAGCGAGCTGGCCGAGGCGGATCGCCGCGTGGGAGTCCTGGCGCGCAACCTCCGTGCCCTGACCCGGGAGCAGTCTTCCCTGGAAGCGCGCGTGCAGCAGCTGCAGCGGGAGATGGAGATGCAGCGGGAGCGCATCGGGACGCTTCGCCACGAACTCGCCGCGCTGGTGCGTGCCGCCTTCCTGGCCGGCCGGGAGGAACGCCTGAAACTGCTGCTCAACCAGGGGGACCCGGCCCTGGTGAGCCGCATGCTCGCCTACCACGATTACCTTGCCGGTGCCCGGGCGGCCAGGCTGCGGGAGCTGGAAACCCGCCTGCAGCAGCTGCAGCAACTGGCCGGGGAGGCCGAACGCAGGCGGGGAGAACTGGAGGCGCTCTCCCGGCGGCTCGCCGAGGAGCGCCGGCAGCTCCAGGAACGGAAGCGGGAGCGGCAGGCGCTCCTCGCCCGCCTGGAGCGGGAGCTGCGCCAGGGCGGGAAGCGGCTCGAGCGCATGGAGGAAGATGCGCGCCGGCTGGAGCGGCTGGTGGAGGAGAGCGGCAGGGCGCTGCAGTCGCTCCAGCTTCCCGAGCAGCAGGAGTTCGCCGAGCGCAGGGGACGGCTGGGGTGGCCGCTGGCGGGCCGGCTGGCCGTCGCCTTCGGCGCGGAGAAAATCGGTAACCTACGGTGGGACGGGGTTATAATCAGGGCTCCCGAGGGCCGCGAGGTGAAGGCCGTGCACGGCGGGAGGGTGGCCTATGCCGACTGGCTGCGTGGCTACGGGTTGCTCGTCATCATCGACCACGGCAACGGCTACATGACGCTCTATGGCCACAACCAGAGCCTTCTCAAGGAGACGGGGGACTGGGTCCGCGAGGGTGAAGTGATCGGGCTGGCCGGCCGTTCCGGCGGGCTCAGGGAACCCGGTATCTATTTCGGCATCCGCCACGAGGGCAGGCCGGTCGATCCGGTCAGGTGGTGCCGCAGGGCATCCGGCCGCAAGGTGGGCTGAGGATCATCGATGAAAGCGTTTTCGAGACAACTGCTCCACTGGAGCCTGATTGCGGCGCTGCTGGCGGCCTGCGCGCCTTCCCTGGCCACGGAGAGTGCCGCGAAGGAAGAGGGGCTGCCGCTCAAGGAGCTGCGCATCTTCGCCAACATCTTCGGCCGCATCAAGCAGGACTACGTGGAGCCGGTGAGCGACCGCGACCTGCTCGACCATGCCATCCGCGGCATGCTGGAGGGGCTCGATCCCCATTCCGCCTACCTGGACGAAGAGGACTACAAGGAGCTGCAGGAGGGAACCAGCGGCGAATTCGGCGGCCTCGGCATCGAGGTGGGCATGGAGGACGGTTTCATCAAGGTCATCGCCCCCATCGACGACACCCCGGCACAGCGGGCGGGCATCCGGGCCGGCGACCTCATCATCCGCCTCGACGACCGGCCGGTGAAGGGCATGCGCCTCACGGAGGCGGTGAAGGTCAT
>JALWGP010000394.1 GCA_027038775.1 Sedimenticola sp.
CTTCGAACGGTTCGCGGCGGGAACGCCGCTCCTACGGGCGGGAGCGGCAACATGCCTGTAGGAGCGGCGCCCCCGCCGCGAATGGTTCGAAATTCGGCCCGAGGGCGGGCCTCCTACGGGTGGATACGGTGACATCCGTGTAGGAGCGGCGCCCCCGCCGCGAATGGTTTGAAATTCGGCCCGAGGGCGGGCCTCCTACGGGCGGGAGCGGCAACATGCCTGTAGGAGCGGCGCCCTCGCCGCGAATGGTTCGAAGTTCGCCCCGGGGCGGGCCTCCTACGGATGGTCAGGCCGCTTCCGTGGCCTTGCCCGCTTTCAGCTCGCTCTCCAGCACCAGCTTGCCGATGCGCTTGGTGAAGTAGTAGACCCGCTTGAGGTTCTCCAGGATCTCGCTCTCGATCTGCCAGGTGAGGCGGCGGTGGGGAGCGTCGGCCGCCATGCGGCGGGTGATGTGGCGCTCGATGTCCTGCGCCAGCCCGTTGACGCGGTTCTTGGCGCGAATCACCTCGCGCGCCGCCTCCCGGTCCCAGCGGGTGACCGCCCGGGTGGCCTGTTCCAGCAGCGCGATGAGTTCGTCCACCAGCCTGCTGAAGAGGGCTTCGGTCTCCTCGCTGATCACCACCTCTCCCTGCAGCCGCTTGTGGCCGACATGGACCAGGTTGAGCTTGAGGGTGTCACCGATGTTCTCGAAGTAGCTGGCGATGGCCAGGTAGTGGTGCACCAGCTCTGCCTCTTCCGAGGTGAGGTCCTGGCGCGAGAGCTGGCGCAGGTACTCCACGATGGGACCGTGGAGCTGGTCCACCTGGCTGTCCATCCGTGCCAGTTCCGCGAGCTGGGCGGCGTTTCCACGGATGGCCGCCTCGGTGCCCTTGCGCACCATGGGCAGCACCCGCTCGGCCATGCGGCCGATCTCCATGCGCACCCGGTCCAGGGCCAGCGCCGGGGTGTCGATGAGGTGAGGGTCGAGGTACCTGGGAACGACCTTCATCGCCTTCTCCTCCGCCGTCACCGGCACCATCCAGGTGACCATCCTGGCGAACCCGCGGGTGAAGCCGAGAAAGAGGATGGTGTTGCCCACGTTGAAGAGGGTGTGGGCATTGGCGATCTGGCGCGGCGTCTCCGCCGCCAGGCGCAGCGTGTCCTGCAGTTCCGGAACCTGGGGCGAGAGGTAGCGGACCAGCTCGGCGAACTGGTCGACGAAGGGGTACCAGACGATGACCCCCAGGGTGTTGAAGGTGATATGGACCAGGGCCGTGCGCAGGGCGTCTCGGGAGTTGCCGATGGCGGCCAGCAGGGCGGTGACGCAGGTGCCGATGTTGGCGCCGAAGACCAGGGCGATGCCCTGTTCCAGCGAGATGAGTCCCTGGCTGCCGAGCATGATGATGACGCCGGTGGTGGCCGAGGAACTCTGCACCACGGCGGTGAACAGCGCGCTGAGCAGGATGCCGTAGAGGGGGTGGTCCATCTGGCGCAGCAGCTCGATGAAGGGCGGGTAGTCGCGCAGGGGCGCGGTGGCCTCGCCCATGAGGCTCATGCCGAAGAAGATGAGGCCGAAGCCGAAGATCATGGTGCCGGTGCGCCGGACCACCTCGTTGCGCGCGAGGAACTGCATGGCGAAGCCGGCGGTGACGATGAGCAGGGCGTAGTGGGTGATCTTGAAGGCGATGATCTGGGCGGTGACCGTAGTGCCGATGGAGGCGCCCATGATGATGGGAATGGTCTGCTCCAGCTTCATCAGCCCGGCGGAGACGAAGCCCACCACCAGTACCGTGGTCACCGAGGAGGACTGGATGATGGCGGTGGTGACGGCGCCGGCCAGCACCCCCTTGAAGCGGTTGGTGGTCATGCGCGCCAGCAGGCGCCTCAGGCGCTGTCCGCTGCTCGCCTTCAGCGCCCCGGTCATCAGCTCCATACCGTAGAGGAAGATGGCCAGGCCGCCGAAGAGGCCCATGAGGATGGCGCCGATTTCCAGGGATTTTTCCATTCAGCTCGATTTCGGTAGGAGGCCCGTTCCGGGCCGAAGTTTGGGCCATTCGCGGCGGGGGCGCCGCTCCTACAGGCATGTTGCCGCTCCCGCCCGTAGGAGGCCCGCCCCCGGGCCGAATTTCGAACCATTCGCGGCGGGGGCGCCGCTCCTACAGGCATGTTGCCGCTCCCGCCCGTAGGA
>JALWGP010000395.1 GCA_027038775.1 Sedimenticola sp.
ATCCGCGCGGAAGGGAGCTACCCCAGCGCGGAGTTCGCCAACCTGGAGGCGGTCATCACCCGTTTCCTGGAGGAGAACGGCCAGGCGCCCGACGCCGTGGCCCGGGTGGTGCTGGCGCTGGCGGGCCCGGTCTCCGGCGACTGCGTGCCGCTGACCAACCAGCCCTGGCTGGTCTGCCGCGGCTCCCTGCAGAAGCAGCTGCCGGCGGCGCGCATCGAATTCATCAACGACTTCCAGGCCGCCGCCCTGGGCGTGCTGCAGACGTCCGCCGACAAGCTGCTGCCCCTCAACCCCGGCCGCGAGGAGCCCGGCGCGCGCAAGCTGGTGCTGGGCGCCGGCACCGGCATGGGGGTGGCCTACCTGCACCCGGAGGGGGACGGCTACCGCCCCTGGCCCACGGAAGCGGGCCACATGAGCTTCGCCCCCGCCGACCACCAGCAGTGGGAGCTGGCCAAGTACCTGCGCCACCGGTACGGCCGCGCCTCCTGGGAGCGGGTCCTCTCCGGCCCGGGGCTGAGCGACCTGCACGCCTTCCTGGCGCCGGGGGAGGCCCCCATGGAGCCGGCCGGGATCATCGACGCCGCCGGCGCCGGCAGCTCCGCCTCGGCCATGGAGGCGGTGGCCCTCTTCAGCCGCCTCTACGGCAGCTTCTGCGGCGACCTGGCGCTGGCCTGGCAGCCGGCGGGGGGCATCTACCTCACCGGAGGGGTGACCCTCCACCTGGGGGAACGGCTGGCCCGCCCCCCCTTTCTCGAGGCGTTCAGAGACAAGGGCCGCATGTCCTCCCTGGTGGCCGGATTCCCCATCCAGATCGTCATGGAACCGCGCGCAGGACTCATGGGCGCGCTCCAACACGCACTACAGAGCAGGTGAGAGAGATGAGTGACTCGGATCGACACAGGGAACAGGCGAAGCTCTACAAGTACTACACCGAGACCAAGATCGCCACCGAGGTGACCCGCCAGACGCTGGTGCTGGTGCTGGCGGGCGGCGAGGGATCGCGCCTGAAGGGACTCACCAAGTGGCGCGCCAAGCCGGCGGTGCCCTTCGGCGGCAAGTACCGCATCATCGACTTCGCCCTCTCCAACTGCATCAACTCGGGGCTGCGCCGCATCGGCGTACTCACCCAGTACAAGTCCCACTCCCTGATCCGCCACCTGCAGCGGGCCTGGGGCTTCCTGCGCGCCGAGATCGGCGAGTTCGTGGAGATCCTGCCCGCCCAGCAGCGCCTGGGCCAGCAGTGGTACCGGGGCACCGCCGACGCCCTCTACCAGAACATGGACATCATGCACCGCCACGCGCCGGAATACGTGATGGTCCTCGGGGGCGACCACATCTACACCATGGACTACTCCAAGATGCTCATGATGCACGTCAACTCGGGCGCCGACCTCACCATCGGCTGCATCGAGGTGCCGCGCGAGGAGGCGAAGGCTTTCGGCGTCATGTCGGTGGACACCGACATGCGCATCACCCGCTTCACCGAGAAGCCGGAAGACCCCGAGACCATCCCGGGCCGCCCCGACCTTTCGCTCGCCTCCATGGGCATCTACGTCTTCTCCACCAGCTTCCTCTACAGCGCCCTCATCGCCGACGCCGAGGATCCCGACTCCTCCCACGATTTCGGCAAGGACATCATCCCCAAGGCGATCCACACCGCCAACGCCATCGCCTATCCCTTCCGCAACGAGGACGGCACCCAGGCCTACTGGCGCGACGTGGGCACCCTCGACTCCTACTGGAAGGCCAACATGGAGCTGTGCGCGGTGGAGCCGGAGCTGAACCTCTACGACCGCAACTGGCCCATCTGGACCTACCAGACCCAGCATCCGCCGGCCAAGTTCGTCTTCGACGACGAGGGGCGCCGCGGCGAGGCCATCGACTCCCTGGTCTCCGGCGGCTGCATCCTCTCGGGGGCGCGGGTGAAACGCTCGGTGATCTTCTTCGCCACCCAGATCGAGAGCTACTCCACCATCAAGGACAGCGTGATCCTGCCCAAGGTGACCATCGGCCGCAACTGCCGCATCCGCAACGCCATCGTCGACAAGGGCACCTTCATCGCCGACGGCACCGTGATCGGCGAGGATCCCGAGGAGGATGCCCGCAGGTTCCACGTCACCCCCGAGGGGATCGTGCTGGTGACACCCGAGATGCTGGGCCAGAACCTCTTTCTCGCCAACGTGCCCAAATGAGCGGAAGACTCAACTTCGTCCTCTGCTGGCACATGCACCAGCCCTACTACCGGGAGGGGCTGGACGGACCCTACCGGCTGCCCTGGGTCTACCTGCACGCGCTCAAGGACTACGACGACATGGCGGCGCATCTCGAGCGCAACCCGCAGATGCGGGTGGTGGTGAACTTCGCACCGGTGCTGCTGGAGCAACTCGACGACTATGCACACCAGCTGCGGGAGTTCCTGGACCACGGCACTCCCATGCAGGACCCCCTGCTCAACCTGCTGGCCGGCGTGGAACCGGTTCCCGCCGATCCCGAAGGCCGCCGGGCGCTGATCACCGCCTGCAGCCGCGCCCATGCACCGCGCATGATCGAACCCTATCCCCTCTTCCACGCCCTGCTCCACCGCTTCCACCCCGCCGAGGGGCGCCCCGGCGAGGAGCTGCTGCTGGAGTACCTGGAGGAGCAGTACTTCATCGACCTGCTCACCTGGTACCACCTGGCCTGGACCAGCCACAATCTCAAGCAGCATCCGCTGGTGAAGCGGCTGATGAAGAAGGGACGCCGATTCACCCGGGAGGACCGCCGGGCGCTGCTGGAGCAGTTCCAGGCCACCATCGGCAGCATCATCCCGCGCTACCGGGCGCTGGCCGAACGGGGGCAGGTGGAGCTCTCCATGACCCCCTGGGGCCACCCCATCGTCCCCCTGCTCAACGATTTCGCCAACATGAGGGAGGCGCAACCCGACGCGCCCATGCCCGAGCACGAGCGCTATCCCGGTGGCGTGGAACGCTCGCGCTGGCACCTGCGGGAGGGGCTGAGGGTCTTCGAACAGCATTTCGGCTTCCTGCCCAGGGGCGTCTGGTTGTCGGAGGGCGGCGTCAGCGACGACGCCCTGGCGCTGCTGGACGAGCTGGGCATCCTCTGGACTGCCTCGGGCGAGTCAGTGTGGCACCACAGCTGCCTCACCTCCCAGTGCGATCCCGACGAAATGGCCTGCCGCCGGGCCCTTTTCATCCCCTACCGCCTGGGAGCGGAGAGCACCCGCATCCACTTCCGCGACGACGGCCTCTCCGACCTCATCGGCTTCGAGTACAGCAAGTGGCACGCCGACGACGCGGTGGCCGACTTCGTGGGCCACCTCGAGCGCATCGCCGCCTCCCTCGGCGAGGAGAGGGGGCAGTACGCGGTGGCCGTGATCCTGGACGGGGAGAACGCCTGGGAGTACTACCCGGACAACGGCCACTTCTTCCTCGAGGCCCTCTACCGGCGGCTGGCGGAACATCCGCAGATCCGGCCCACCACCTTCGCCGAGCTGGAGGGCGGCGTGCGGGAGGAACGGCTGCAGCACCTGGTGGCGGGCAGCTGGGTCTACGGCAGCTTCTCCACCTGGATCGGCTCGCCGGACAAGAATCGGGCCTGGGACCTGCTGGTGGAGGCCAAGCGCTGCTTCGACGAGCACATCGGGAACCTGGATGCCGGGGCCGCAGCAGAGGCCACCCGCATGCTGGCGGTGTGCGAGGGCTCCGACTGGTTCTGGTGGTTCGGCGACTACAATCCCGCGCAGAGCGTGAGCGACTTCGATCGTCTCTACCGGCTGCAGCTGCGCAGGCTCTACCGCATGCTGGGGGTCAACCCGCCCCCGGCCCTGGACACGCCCATCTCCCATGGCGGCGGCGGCGCCGAGAACGCAGGCACCATGCGGCGCAACCAGTAAGGAAGCTTGAGACATGCCCTACGATTTCAACCAGCGGCGCGCCGGCGTGCTCCTGCACCCCACCTCCCTTCCCTCGGGCACCCTGTACGACGGTGCCCTCTGGCTCGACTTCCTCGAGGCGAGCGGGCTGAGCGTCTGGCAGGTGCTGCCCCTGGGCGTGCCCCAGGACGACCTCTCCCCTTATCAGTGCCTCTCCGCCTTCGCCGTCAACCCGGCGCTGCTGCACCGGCCCGAGCCGCTGGAAGCCGGTTCCGGGCCCTTCCAGGCCTGGTGCCACGAACAGGCCTGGTGGCTGGAGGACTACGCCCTCTTCCGCTGCATCAAGGCGCGGGAGGGCGGCCGCGCCTGGTTCCAGTGGCCGGGGGAACTCAAGTGGCGCCACGCCGACGCCCTGCAGCAGGTGGCGCGGGAGGAGGCCGGCACCCTGGCGGCCCTCAAGTGGGAACAGTACCAGCTCTGGCGGCAGTGGCAGCGCATCCGTGACGAGGCGCATCGCCGCAACATCCGTCTCTTCGGCGACATGCCCCTCTTCGTGGCCCACGACAGCGCCGACGTCTGGGCCTGTCCGAAGCGCTTCCTGCTGGACGAGGAAGGACAACCCACCTGGGTGGCCGGGGTGCCGCCCGACTACTTCTCCGAAACGGGCCAGCGCTGGGGCAATCCCCACTACGACTGGGACTACCACCAGCGGGAGGGCTTCTGCTGGTGGCTCGACCGTATGCGCCACCACTTCGAGTGGTTCGACCTGGTGCGCATCGACCACTTCCGCGGCTTGCAGGCGGTGTGGATGATCGACGCGGGAGCGGAGACCGCCGAGGAGGGCCACTGGCAGGAGGTGCCGGGCGATGCCCTGCTGGCGCGCCTGCGCGACGAACTGGGCAGCCTGCCCCTGGTGGCCGAGGACCTGGGCACCATCACCCCCGAGGTGCGGGCGCTGAAGGAGAAGTACGGCCTGCCGGGCATGGCCATCCTCCAGTTCGCCTTCGACCACTTCGAGGACAACCCCAACAAGCCGCACAACATCGGCCCCCGCACCGTGGTCTACACCGGAACCCACGACAACGACACCACCCGCGGCTGGTTCGACGCCCTGCCCCCGGCGATGCAGGCCCACGTGCGCGCCATGCTGGGCATCGGGGAGGAAGAGGACGTGGTGGAGGCAATGATCCGCACCGCCTTCCACACCCAGGCCAACCTGGCCGTGATCCCGCTGCAGGACTTTCTGGGACTGGGCAGCGAAGCGCGCATGAACGTGCCGGGCACGGTGGAGGGAAACTGGCGCTGGCGCTTCCGCTGGGAGCAGCTCGCCCCACCGGGCCTCACCGAACACATCCGCGACCTGGTCGTCGATAGCAACCGGGCAGTACCGTCATGAATCCACTGGAAAGACTCCAGCAGGGCCGTCACCACGACCCCTTCGACTACCTGGGACGCCACCCCTACCACGACGGCTGGATCATCCGCGCCTTCCTGCCCCACGCCGAGCAGGTGGAGCTGGAGGGCGCCGGCCCCATGCACCGGGTGGAGGGGAGCGATCTCTTCGTGCGCCGCCTCACCGAGGAGGAACACTCCCGGCTGCCACGCCACTACCGCCTGCGCTGGCAGGAGAAGCACGACGGCAGCTGGCACGGCGCCGTCTCCCCCTACAGCTTCGATCCACAGCTCAGCGACTGGGACCTGCACCTCTTCAACGAGGGGCGCCACCACCACGCCTGGCGCTTCCTCGGCTCCCACCTGAAGACCGTGGACGGCGTCGAGGGCTGCCTCTTCGCCGTCTGGGCACCCGGTGTGCAGCGCGTCAGCGTGGTGGGCGACTTCAACGGCTGGAACGGCCTGCGCCACCCCATGCGCAACCGGGGCCACTCGGGCGTGTGGGAGCTCTTCATCCCCGGCCTGCAGCCGGGCGACGCCTACAAGTACGAGATCCTCGGCCGCCACGGCCAGCTGCTGATCAAGGCCGATCCCTATTCCCAGCGCATGGCCATGCGCCCCGACACCACCTCCCTCCTGGTGGAGGAGAACACCTACGAGTGGCAGGACCAGGCCTGGATCGCCCGGCGCCGGCAGTGGGACTGGCAGCACGAACCCCTCTCCATCTACGAGGTACACCTGGGTTCCTGGAAACGCCATCCCGACGGCCGCTTCTACAGCTACCGGGAGCTGGCCGACGAGCTGCTGCCCGAGGTGAAGTCGCTGGGCTACACCCACATCGAGCTGCTGCCGGTGATGGAACACCCGCTGGACGAGTCCTGGGGCTATCAGGTATCGGGCTACTACGCCCCCACCGCCCGCTTCGGCACACCCGACGACTTCCGCCACTTCGTGGACCGCGCCCACCGGCTCGGGCTGGGTGTCTTCCTCGACTGGGTGCCGGCCCACTTCCCCCGCGACGAGTTCGCCCTGGCCCGCTTCACCGGCGAGCCCCTCTACGAGCATCCCGACCCCAGGCGCGGCGAGCACAGGGACTGGGGCACCCTCATCTTCGACTACGGCCGCAACGAGGTGCGCAACTTCCTCGTCGCCAACGCCCTCTACTGGATCGAGGAGTTCCACATCGACGGCCTGCGGGTGGACGCCGTGGCCTCCATGCTCTACCTCGACTATTCGCGACGCGAGGGGGAGTGGGTGCCCAACCAGTACGGCGGCCGCGAGAACCTGGAGGCCATCAGCTTCCTGCGCGAACTCAACGAGGTGGTCCACGCCCGCTTCCCCGGCGCGGTGACCATCGCCGAGGAGTCCACCGCCTGGCCCATGGTCTCGCGCC
>JALWGP010000396.1 GCA_027038775.1 Sedimenticola sp.
GCATTCAGGGAGGAATCTCGTGAACGGCAGAATCCTGCTTTGCCTTTCCTGTCTTCTCGTTTCCGCCACCGCCTGGCCGGTGGAGGTCTACCGTTGTGTCGCGCCGGATGGCAGCGTGAGCTTTCAGCAGGGCCCCTGTACCGGAACGGGTGAACGGGTGGAGCCGGGGGAGGTCCAGGCGGCGTGGACCGGCCTGCGCGCCGGCGAGCGGCGGCTCTACCACAGCTACCGCCGGCGGGACCGCGAACGCGCTCGCGCCGGGCGAATCCCGTCCCGCCGGTCGGTGGCGAACCGCAAGCACCCGGAAAGCGTCACCTGCTACAACAAGCGCCACGCGCTGGACGAGGTACAGGCCCGGCTGCGCGCGGGCTACGGGCCGGGCGAAGGCGAGAAGCTGCGCCGCCGGCGGGACTACCTCGAGGGATACCTGGCGCGCTATTGTTCGTGAACCCATTCTCCTCGCCGGCATGGATGAACTGACGGGTTTTGCTGGCTGAAGGACTGCGTGAAGGAAGTGTTTCTGTCGCGGCGAAAAGACGCCTAACGTGCCCGCGCCCGCTCTTCGGAGCGCCAGAGCTGGAAGCTGGGGTGCGAGAGGTAGCCCTTGTTGAGGACGTAGTTGAGCACGTTGCGCAGGCGGAAGAAGTGCACCACCGAGTCCACGCGGATGATCTCCCGGCCGTTCTCGTCGAAGAAGATGAGGGTGGGGGCGTAGAAGAGGCCCAGGTCGTGTGCCCATTGGCGGGCGGTGGTCCTGCGGCCGTCGGGGGTCACCACGGGCTCGTCGGAGTGCATGTCGAGCTGCACGCTGTCGAAACGCTTGAAGAGGTTGATGATGGCCGGCTGGCGTAGGGGGCCGGTGTGCAGGATGTCGCAGGCGTGGCAGTTGCCCTGCTCGAAGAAGACCGCCAGCGGCCGCTCGCCGGGGAAGCGGGTGCGGTCCAGGTAGTGGGGGGGCGGCAGGAAGAACTCCTCCTCCACCAGGTCTTCCGCCTCGAAGCGCAGGGTGCTGTCGCCGCGGGCCAGGTAGACGTGGAAGGGCTCCCGCCTGTAGTGGCCGCCGGCCACGTACTCCAGCGCGGCGCGGAACTGGTAGGGGGGATAGTAGCCGCGCAGGCGCAGGGCCACCCGGCCGTCGGCGTCGTAGAAGACCAGTGACGGGGTGAAGTTGGTGCCCATCTTCAGCGCGTAGTCGCGCTGGCTCATGGTCTCGCCCTCGGGGGTGGTGACCTCTTCCGGGCTCCAGATGTCGATGGCCACCACGTCGAAGTTCTCCCGCGTGTAGCGGACGATGTCCGGTATCTTGAAGTTCACTTCCATGAGCTGGCGGCAGTAGGGGCAGCGCTTCTGGCCGAAGTAGACGACGAGCCCCTTCTTGCCGCTCTCGATGGCCTCCTTCAGGTCCTCGGTGAGGTCCAGGAAGCTCTCCTTGAACCAGTCGGGGTGCTGGACCATCTCCTTGAGCGGGACATCCTCGAAGAGCAGGGAATCCTCTTCCCCGGCCCAGGACGCTGCGCCCAGCATCAACAGGAGGA
The DNA here is from genome assembly GCA_027038775.1 of Sedimenticola sp. Classification (GTDB taxonomy): domain Bacteria; phylum Pseudomonadota; class Gammaproteobacteria; order Chromatiales; family Chromatiaceae; genus Thiolapillus. The sequence goes on from JALWGP010000396.1 coordinate 1,536, forward strand.
TCGGCAGGACGAGGTGCTTCATAGGTAGGCGGTCCAGTCTATGGTTTGGTCACCGAATACCAGGAAGTGGGGGTTGAGCAGGGACTCCTTGCGATTGTAGCCCAGGGGGTGCATGGCGGTGTCGGTCACCTTTCCACCGGCCGCCTCCACCACCGCCTGCGCGGCGGCGGTGTCCCATTCCGAGGTCGGGCCCAGGCGGGGATAGATGTCCGCCTTGCCTTCGGCCACCAGGCAGAGCTTGAGCGAGCTGCCCATGCTCACGATCTCGTGCTCGCCGAGGTTTTCCAGGAAGCGTTTCAGGCTGTCACCGGCGTGGGAGCGGCTGCCGGCCACCCGCACCGGCGAGGCGCAGGACTCGGCCACGTGGATGGGCTCCGGCTTGCCGGTTCCTTCCTGGCGAAAGGCGCCCTTGCCCTTCTCGCCGAACCAAGTGATGTCGGGCACCGGCGCGTGCACCACGCCGAGCACGGGTGCATGGTCCTCCACCAGGGCGATGTTGACGGTGAACTCGCCGTTGCGCTTGACGAACTCGCGGGTGCCGTCCAGGGGGTCGACGAGCCAGTAGCGCCGCCAGTGCCGGCGCTCCTCCCAGGGGACGAAGGTGGACTCTTCCGAAAGGATGGGGGTCTCCGGCGTCAGTTCGGCCAGCGCCGTCGTGATGATGCGGTGGGAGGCGAGGTCCGCCTGGGTGAGCGGCGAGAGGTCCTCCTTTTCGGAGACGTCGAAGTCCTGTTCGTAGATCGCCAGGATGGCCTTTCCGGCGTCCCTCGCGATCTGGTTGATCTTCCGGATGTCTGCTAAGGTCATGGACGGAGCCCGTTGCTGTCTGTCGATCAAGGCTACAAAGGGCGGAACCCGAGTGCAAACGATTTTTGGACCCCGCTGCCATGTTTGACTGGAGCGCCATCGACACCGTGCTGCTGGACATGGACGGCACGCTGCTCGATCTCCATTTCGACAACCACTTCTGGCTGGAGCACGTGCCGCAGCGCTACGCGGAGCAGCGGGGCATGTCGGTGGAGGCGGCGAAGGAGGAGCTGGGCCGGCGCTACCGCGCGGTGGAGGGGACGCTCGACTGGTACTGCGTGGACTACTGGAGCCGGGAGCTGGGGCTGGACATCCCCCTGCTCAAGGCCGAGGTGGAGCACCTCATCCAGGTCCACCCCCACGTGCTCGGGTTCCTGGACCTGCTCCGGCGGGCCGGCAAGGCGCGCGTGCTGGTGACCAACGCCCACCAGAAGGCGCTGCAGCTGAAGATGAAGAAGACCGCGCTGGGCGACCACCTGGACCTGGTGGTGTCGGCCCACGACCTGGGGCTGCCCAAGGAGAACCCCGCTTTCTGGGACAGGCTGCAGCAGCAGGTCCGCTTCGACCCGGCGCGCACGCTCTTCGTGGACGACAGCGTGCCGGTGCTGCGGTCGGCCCGAACCTGGGGCATCCGCCACCTGCTCCACATCCTCCGCCCGGACACCCGGCAGCCGCCGCGGAGGGAGGAGGAGTTCCCCTCGGTGGCCGATTTCCGGCCGCTAGCCGACGGCCTTCGCCTGCATGCGCATGTGCTCGAGCTGGGCGAAGAGACGGGCGGCTGAGACCGGCTTGCCGACGAAGTACCCCTGGATGTAGTCGCAGTCGATCCGTTCCAGGAACTGGAACTGCTCCCGCTTCTCCACGCCCTCGGCCACCACCTTCATGTTGAAGCTGTGGGCCAGCTGGGTGATCGCCTTGACCAGGGCGGCGTCGTCGTGGCTCTGGTCCATGTTCATGATGAACTCGCGATCGATCTTGATGGCGTCGAAGGGGAAGGAGCGCAGGTGGTTGAGCGACGACTGGCCGGTACCGAAGTCGTCCAGGATCAGGGGAATGCCCAGGCGCTTGATCTCGGTGAGCAGCACGCGGGCGTTGGCCAGGTCTTCCAGCAGGGTGTCCTCGGTGATCTCGATGTGCAGCAGTTCCGGGTGGACGCGGCGCTTGAGCGAGTTGAGCACCAGGTTGTGGCGGTTGGCGTTGCGCAGCACCGAGGCCGACATGTTGATGGAGACCCTCAGGGGAATCTGCAGCTCTTTCAGGCAGCGCTCCTGGAGCCGGTCCACCTGCACCATCAGGCTCTCCATGAAGTCCTGGCGCGGGTCCAGGTTGAGCAGGGTGTCCATGAACTCGCCGGGGTAGCGCAGCTGCCGGTTGCCCGTGTTCCAGCGCATGAGTGCCTCCACCCCGTAGATCTTCTTGCTGCCGGTGTGGACGATGGGCTGGTAGTGGAAGATGAATTCTCCCCTCTCCAGCGCCGCCCGCACCTCCCTTTCCAGGTTCAGCTGGCTGGTGGCGCGCTGCAGCAGTTCGGCGGAGAAGAAGGAGTAGGCGTTCTTGCCGCGGCGCTTGGCCTCGTACATGGCGGTGTCGGCGTCGCGGATCAGGTTGTCGGGCTGGCTGTCGTCGTAGGGGGCCATGGCGATGCCGATGGAGGCGGTGAGGTGGAACTCCTGGTCGGCGAGGGTGACCGGTTCCGACAGTACGTTGAGGATCTTGGAGGCGATGTTCCTGGCCTGGCGCTTTCCCTCGATGTTCTCCAGCAGGATGGCGAACTCGTCGCCGCCGAAACGGGCCACGGTGTCGGTGTGGCGCAGCAGGTTCTTCAGGCGGCGGGCCACGATGACCAGCAGCTCGTCGCCGGCCAGGTGGCCCAGGGTGTCGTTGATCTGCTTGAAGTTGTCCAGGTCCAGGAAGAGCAGTGCCACCACCTGGTTGTTGCGCTTGGCCAGGTTGACCGCGTGCTCGAGGCGGTCCTTGAAGAGGACGCGGTTGGGAAGCTGGGTGAGCGGGTCGTGGTGCGCCAGGTGGTCCAGGCCCTGCTGGCGCCGCCGCACCTCCCGCCTCATCTCCGCGAAGGCGTTCACCAGCTCGCGGGTCTCCCGCAGCTTGGGTGCCTGCATGGGGTTGGAGGTGAGGCCCATGGCTTCGTGCCGCAGTGCGCGGGTGGTCTCCGAGATGGGCCGGATGATCCGCGTGTGCAGGTAGAAGTAGGCGACCAGGATCAGCAGTGCCACCATGAGCGTGGCCAGCAGCATGCCCCGGGTCAGGTTTTCCGCCGTGGCGCTCAACCCCTTGATGCCCGCCGTGGCCTCCTGGTCGAGGATCTCCTGGACCTGGTTCAATTCTTTCTGCAGCACCGTCAGCCTGGGGCGGAGGGTGGTCTTGTAGAACTCCAGGTCCCGGCGCCAGCCGTCGTCGGAGAGGTCCGCCAGTACCATCTGGTAGCCCTTCCACCACTCGTCAGCGGTCTGCTGGAGCTGTTGCCAGGTTTCTGCCTCGAGGAAGAGTGTTCCCTCGGGGGCGGGCATCGACCGGAGGGCCCGGAGCTCGTCGTGCAGGCGGTCGAAATAGAGGGTGATGTTCGCGGCCCGCGCCTGCATGCCGGAGAGCGGGTTGTCGGCGAAGACGCCGAACCGGTTGGCCACCAGCAGCCGGAACTCGCCGATGATCTTCTGCCAGGTGTCGCGCAGCCGGTAGGCGGCGAGCAGGGTTTCGACCTGCCCGGGTTCCGGCTGGGCCGAGAGCTCCCCGATCACCTGGTCGACGGTATGGAGGAAGGATTCGGCCCGCCCCTGCATCCGGGACTGCATGATCGCCGTGGCGGGGAAGCGCCGGCTGTTGTCGAGGGAGAGCTGCAGGAACTGCTCCGCGAGCGTGGCCAGTTCCGGTACCCTTTCGTTTCGGAGCCGGCTGAGCAGCCGGTGCTTGGGGCTGCCTGCGGGAAAGTCGTCCGGGTCGGGCAGTGCGTCGAGGAACTGCCTGATGCGGGACTCGAGGGTGGTCGGCTGGCGAATGCCGGGCTCCACCAGCTGGCGCTGGAGCCACTCGTTGACGTGCCGCAGCTGCAGGGCGCTCTGGTGCAGCTGGCGCTGGAGCCGGGTGCGCGCCTCCATGTGCGAGATCTGTTCGCTGGTGGCCGAGGCGACGTAGTGGTGCCAGAGCCAGGCGCCGGCGATCAGGGCAGTGATCACCAGGCTGGCGAGTGCGAGGTAGATGCTTTGGTAGGAGTCCAGACTCGGCAGCTTCAGTCCTGGTGTCCGGCGGTGGATCCGCTTCCGCTTTCTGGTGTCGCTTTCTGCCATCGTCCGGCTTGTTTGTGTGCGCTATCGTTTCTGGCGCTGTCCTGCCGCGGCCCGCTTCCGCGGTCGCTTCCGCCCGCCCGCGGGCGGGCGGCGGTCGGGCCGTCGCTTGCGCTTGGGACGTACCCGGCTGGCCGGATCCACCTCCACCAGCAGTTCCTCGGGAACGGGCTGCATGGGGATGCGGTGACCGGTGTAGGCTTCGATGTCGGGCAGCGAGAAAGCGTAGGTCTCGCAGACGAAGCTGATGGCCGTTCCGGTGGCGCCGGCGCGGCCGGTTCGGCCGATGCGGTGCACGTAGTCCTCCGCGTCCTCCGGCAGGTCGAAGTTGATGACGTGGGTGACGCCGGGGATGTGCAGGCCGCGCGCCGCCACGTCGGTGGCCACCAGCACGTCCAGCTCCCCCTCGGTGAACTTGCGCAGCAGGCTCATGCGCTTCTTCTGCGGCACGTCGCCGGAGAGCACCGCCGCCTCGATGCCGTTGCCGGCGAGGAAGCCCCACACCTCGTCGGCGGCCCGCTTGGTGTTGACGAAGACGATGGTGCGGGCGCCGTCGAAGCTGCGCAGCAGGCCGATGAGGAGGGGGATCTTCTCCTCGTTGGCGGTCATGTAGCCGATCTCTTCCACCTTGTCGGCGGTGACCTGTTCGGGCTCCACCTGGATGGTGCGCGGGTTGTTCATGTGTTCGTAGGCGAGTTCCGTCACCCGGTAGGAGAGGGTGGCGGAGAAGAGCATGCCCAGGCGTTTCTCGGGCGGCGGGCAGCGACGCAGCAGGAAACGGATGTCCTTGATGAAGCCCAGGTCGAACATGCGGTCGGCTTCGTCCAGCACCACCACCTGCACCTTGCGCAGGTCGAAGACCTTCTGCTTGAAATAGTCGATGAGGCGACCGGGAGTGCCGATGAGTATGTCCACCCCCTCCTTTACCGCGTTGCGCTGCTTCTCGTAGCCGGTGCCGCCGTAGACCACCTCGATCTTGTGCCCGGTATGGCCGCCCAGCACGCGGGCG
>JALWGP010000397.1 GCA_027038775.1 Sedimenticola sp.
GGGCCCGGGAGCTGCGCGCCATGGCGGAAGAGGCCCGGGAGGAGGCGGTGGCCGCGGCGGTGGAACTGCTGCTGGACGCGGGAGCGGACGAATGACCACCCGGGCCGGCCGAGACGCCTTCCTAGACACCCGCGCCTCGCTCTTCGCCATTCGGCTGCTGCGCCGCGAACAGCGCCTGGCGCTGGTGGAACGTCCCTTGGAGGAACTTCCCCCGCTGCTGCGCCAGGCGGGGCTGGAAACCCTGGTGGAGGCCATGCCGGCCGATACCGCCGCCCTGGAACAACGGCTTGCCAGCGTGCTGGTGCGGGAGAGCGAACAGCTCTTCCACGCCGTCGACGCGGTGGCGCGGGACTTCCTGCGACACTGGCTGCGCCGGCTGGAGCTGATCAATCTCAAGCTGCTGCTGCGTGCCCGGCTCGCCGGTCACGAGCCGGTCCGCACCCGAGGGCTCCTGCTCGACCTGGGTTCCCTCACCACCCTGCCGGTGGAATCCCTGCTGCAGGCCGAGAGTGCGGAAGAGCTGCTGCGCCAGCTGGAGCGCACCCCCTACGCCACCATGGCACGCCAGGCCCGCAAGGCCTACCAGGAGGGCGCCGACCTGTTCGCCGCGGAAGCCACCCTGGACGCCCATTATTACCACCAGCTGGTACACCAGGCCCGCCGGCTGCCGGGCCGGGCTGGGCAGCAGGTGCGCAATCTGCTTGGAGCCTGGCTGGACCAGGTGAACCTGGTCTCCCTGCTCCGTTTCCGGGTCCATTACCGGCTGGAGGCGCCCCACGCCTATTTCCTGCTGGCCCCCGGGGGACACCTGCTGCCACCCTCCCTGTTACAACAACTGGCCCAGCGTACTTCCCTGCCGGAAATGCTGACCCTGCTACCGGCCACCCTGCAGGTCCTCCTGGAAGGGGCCGACACCGTCGGCAAGGTGGAACAGCGCATGATCGCGCGCGTGCGCCGCCAGGCACGACTGCTGTTGCGGCGCCGCAACCCCGGCCTGGCTCGGGCCTTCGCCTGGCTCTACCTGCGGGAACAGCAATTGCAGCTGGTACACACGGTGCTCAAGGGACACCTGTTGGGGCTGGAGCCGGAGTTGATCCGTTTCTGCGCCGATCCCCTGGCCAACCTGGAGGTCGGGCCGGCGGAAGAGGAGGTGACGTCATGATCACGCCGGTTCCCATGTGCCGGGTGACCCTTGCGCTGCTCACCGAGGACCTGGTCCAGGCGGGACTGGTACTGGGCCGCTTCAGCTGCTTTGCGCCGCAACCAGAGGCGCGGGAGAAGGCCCTGCCGGAGGTGCCGCTCGCCGACTACCGGGAGCGCTTCGAGCAGGCGCGCACCCGTTTGCTGAAGATCTGTCGTTTCCTGGAAGTGCCTCCGGAAGCGGACACCATCCCGGAACGGGCGCCCACCCTGAAGGCGCTGCAGCAGCTGGATGCCTGGCTGGAGGAGATCTGGAACCACTGCTCCTGCTGCGAGGAGAACCTGAGGCGCAACCAGGAGGCGCTGCGCGAGGTGCGCCAGCTGCAGAAGCTGCTGCACAGCTACCGTCAGCTGGACGTGGATCTCGGCCTGCTGCAGCGCGACCTGCGGTTCCTGCGGGTGCGGCTGGGCACGGTGCCACGGCAGAATCTCGGCCGCCTGCGCGAGGCGGTGGCACTGGCCGGGTTCTCCCTCACCCGCTTCGCCAACCTGGAGGACCGGGCCCAAGTGGTGGTGGCCGGGCTGAAACGGAAAGTGGAACAGCTGGAGACCGTGCTCCGGGCCGCCGACTTCCGGGAGCTCACTTTGCCGGAAGCCTTTTCCGACCACCCGGCCCAGGTGGAGGCGAGCCTGCGCGAACGGGAGCGCCGCCTGCACCGGGAACGGCAACACCTGGAACAGGAGATCCGGGAACGGCGGGAACAGCATGGCGAGCGCCTGCGCGAGGTTGCCGGTCAGCTCACCGCCGCTTCCGGCTTCGCCGGTTTCGGCGATGCCCCCTCCAGCCGCGGCGGACTGGCGCGTGTCTCCGGCTGGATTCCCGCCACCGAGCTGGAAAACCTGCGGCAAGCCCTGGACCAGGCACTGCCCCACCCGGTATTTCTGGAGGCGCGACCACCCCGGCGGGAAGAGTATTCCCAGGTGCCCTCCAACCTGCGCCATGGCAGCTGGCTGCAACCTTTCGCCGCGCTGGTGCGCAACTACGGCATTCCCCGCTACCGCGAACTGGACCCCACCTGGTTCCTGGCGGTGAGTTTCAGCATCCTGTTCGGCATGATGTTCGGCGACCTGGGGCATGGCCTGCTGATCGCCCTGGGCGGCTGGCTGCTGGGGTACCGCCTGCCCCTGGCAAGACCCCTGCTGGTGGCCGCCGGAATCTCCTCGATGCTGTTCGGCCTGCTCTACGGCAGCCTGTTCGGCTACGAGGGGCTGATTCCGGCCCTCTGGCTGTCACCCCTGGAGGATCCGGTGCGCATGCTGAAGGTGGCCTTCGCCTGGGGCGTCTTCTTCATTCTGCTGGCCACTCTGTTCCGCATCCGCAACGACCTCGCCGAGGGGGACTGGCAGTCCGCCCTGTTCGACGGCCATGGCCTGGCCGGGCTGACGCTCTATCTCGCCCTGCTCACCGCCGGCTGGCAATGGAGCAGCGGCGGCTCCCTCACCCGCTGGCATCTGGCGTCCCTGGCGCTGCCGCTGGCGGCCATCCTGATCTGGAAGTGGCGCCGGCTCGACGCCCCGCCGGGGGAACGGCTGCTGGTGGTGGCCATCGAGGGATTCGAGACCTTCATGAACTACGTCTCCAACACCCTCTCCTTCCTGCGGGTGGCCGCCTTTGGCCTCAACCACGTGGCGCTGGCGCTGGCGGTGTTCGCCCTGGCCGACAGGATGCAGACCACCGGCCACTGGATCACCGTGATCCTGGGCAACCTCTTCATCGTGCTCATGGAGGGGGCCATCGTCGTCATCCAGGTGCTGCGCCTGGAATACTACGAGGGCTTCTCCCGCTTCTTCCGCGGCGACGGACGGCCGTTCCAGCCTCTGCGTCTCACCCTGGATGGAGGCCGGCCATGATGTCCGCCCATCCCTTTTTGCAAGGAGAACTGCCATGTATTGGATGATCACCCTCCTCGGCATCAGCCTGCTGGCCCTGGTGGCCACCGGCATCTACCTGGAAATCCACCCCCCGGCGCCCGACCCGGTCAGGATCCGGCGCTGGAAGAAGCTGGTGGGGGGCAACCTGCTGCTGTTCATGGCCGCCCAGGTGGGGTTGCTGGCATTCGGGGTGCAGGAGGCGCTGGCGGCGCAGCCTGCCCTCCCCTCCGGTGAGGTGAGCATCGGTTTCGGCCTCTCCCTCATCGGCATCGGCATCCCCACGGCGCTGGCCACCATCGGCGCCGGCATCGCGGTGGGGCCGGTGGGCGCGGCCTCCCTGGCGGTGATCTCGGAGAAGCCCGAGCTCTTCGGCCGCACCCTCATCTACCTGGGACTGGCGGAGGGGATCGCCATCTACGGCCTGGTGGTCACCATCCTCATGCTGGGCAAGCTGGGCTGATGACGGCAGGAAGAAAGGATCCCGGCCAGCCGCGCCTGGTGATGATGGGCGACAGCGCCCTCTGCGCCGGCTTTGCCCTCATCGGCTTCGAAACCTGGCCGGACGCCAGCGAGGAGCAGCTGGAACGGCTGCTGGAGGAGCTGGAGCAGGAGCGTCAGCCGGCCCTGGTCTTCCTGGAACCCAGGCTGGCCCGCTGCGGCTGCGCGCCACTCGAGCGGCTGCAGCGCCAGGGAGGACGGGTGATCATCACCGAGATCCCGCCACTGAACGCCCCGGACGACTACCGGCCCCAGGTGGAGGAGCTGGTGGTCTCCCTGCTGGGCGAGGGTGCGCTGTCATGAGTCCCACCAGTGACCGGGTGGTGCAGGAGCTGGAGTCCGCCCTCCTGGAGCGGGCCCGGCGGCTGGCGGACGAGTACCTGGAGCGGGCGCGGCGGGCCCGCCAGCACATCCTGGAGGATGCCCAGGAGAAGCTCCACCTGCGCGAGGAACAGGCCACCACCCAGGCCCAGGCCGAGGCCGACCGCTACTACCGGCGGCAGGTGCAGGCCAGCGAGCTGGAGTTCACCCGGCGGCTGGACCGGCTGCGCTGGGAGCTGATCCAGGAGACCCTGGAGCAGGTGAAACAGCGCCTGGCGGCCCACGCCGCCACGCCCGCCTACGAGCGGACCCTGGCACAGCTGCTGCGGCGGGGTGCCGACAGCATCGAGCGCAACAGGCTGGTGGCCGCCTTCAACGAGGCCGACCTGGCGCGCCTGCAGCCGCGCTGGGAGGCGTTCCTGGCCAGCGTCGGCAGCGACCGGGAGATCCGCCTGCAGGAGCGTCCCCTCCCCAGCAGCGGCGGCGTGCTGGTGCGCAGCGAGGACGACCGGATCCGGGTGGACAACACCTTCGAGGGACGCCTGGAACGGCTCCAGCCGCAGGTGCTGCAGGTGATCACCGAACGTCTCTTTGCCGCCGAGGTGAGCCAGCGGGGGCTGCTCCATGAGTGAGCCCGGTCGCATCCTGGAGATCAACGGCCCCCTGGTGATGGTGGAACTGGCCGGCGTCACCAACGGCGAGCAGGTGCGCGTGGGGGAGCTGGGTCTCACCGGGGAGGTGATCGGCCTGGAGGAGTCGCGTGCCCTGGTCCAGGTCTACGAACCCACCGAGATGCTGCGCCCCGGCGATTCGGTGACCCCCCTGGGTCATCCCTTCTCGGTGGAGCTGGGGCCCGGCCTGCTAGGCAACATCTTCGATGGCATCCAGCGGCCCCTGGCCGGGCTCATGGAGAGGGGCGGCGAACGCATCCCCCGCGGCCTGGAGGTACCGGCCCTGGACCGGGACCGGCGCTGGCGCTTCACCCCGGAACCCGGCCTGGAGGCGGGCCACGAGATCACCGGCGGCACCGTGCTGGGACGGGTGCAGGAGAGCAAGGCGCTGGAGCACCGCATCCTGGTGCCTCCCCACCTGCATGGCGAGCTGCTGGAGCTGATGCCGGCCGGGGAATACCGGCTGGAGGAGCCCATCGCGCGCCTGCGCCAGCCCCTGAGCGGCATCCGCGAACTCCGGCTCTACCACCGCTGGCCGGTGCGCCAGCCGCGCCCCTACCGCAGGCGCGACGATGCCGTGGTACCCCTGCTCACCGGCCAGCGCATCCTGGACACCTTCTTCCCCCTGCTCAAGGGGGGCAAGGGCGCCATTCCCGGGCCCTTCGGCGCCGGCAAGACCATGCTGCAGCAGCAGATCGCCCGCTGGGCCAACGCCGACGTCGTGATCTACGTGGGTTGCGGCGAGCGCGGCAACGAGCTGGTGGACATCCTCGAGTCCTTCCCCAAACTCACCGACCCCCACAGCGGCCGGCCGCTGATGGAGCGCACCCTGCTGGTGGCCAACACCTCCAACATGCCGGTGGTGGCGCGGGAGGCCTCCATCTACGTGGGGGTGACCCTGGCCGAGTACTATCGCGACCAGGGCTTCGACGTGGTGATGGTGGCCGACTCCACCAGCCGCTGGGCGGAGGCGCTGCGCGAGGTGGCCGGCCGCCTGGGCCAGATGCCGGTGGAGGAGGGCTATCCCGCCTACCTGGGCTCGCGCCTTGCGGCCTTCTACGAGCGAGCCGGACGGGTGCGCACCCTGGGAGGCGACCTCGGCTCGGTCTCCCTCATCGGCGCCGTCTCGCCGCCCGGCGGCGACTTCTCCGAGCCGGTGACCAACCACACCAAGGACATCATCCAGACCTTCTGGGCACTCTCCAAGGCGCTGGCGGACGCCCGCCACTATCCCGCCATCTCCTGGAGCGAGAGCTTCTCCGACGCGGTGGAGGAGACCGCCCGCTGGTGGCACCAGAAGGTGGATGGGCGCTGGGCCGAGCGGCGTGGCCAGGCCCTGGCCCTGCTGGCCCAGGCGGAGGAGTTGCAGCGCATCATCAACCTGGTGGGGGCGGAGGCTCTCTCCCCCGCCCAGCGCTGGAGCGTGGAGATGGCCCGCACCCTGCGCGAAGGGCTGCTGCAGCAGAGCGCCCTGGACCCGGTGGACGCCTACTGCGCACCACGTAAGCAGTTCCTGCTGCTGGACCTGATGATGCGGGTCCATGACGAGGGGCTGGAGCTGATCCGCATGGGGGCGCCCTTCTCGGTGCTGGCCGAACTGCCGCTCATGGGGCAACTGAGGCGGGCCAAGAGCCAGTACGGCAACGAGCAGCTGGACCAGCTCGCCAGCCTGGGCGAGCGCTTTCGCGACCAGCTGGCGCAGGTGCGCGAACGTTACCGGGAGCAGAAGGGATGAAGCAGAAGGAGTACCGCATGGCCACCGCCGCCCGCACCGGGCTGCTCTTTCTCAAGGGGGTGCCCGGGGTGGCCTTCGGCGACCGGGTGGCGATCCGCGACCAGCACGGCCGCAAGCGCAACGGCCAGGTGATCCTCGCCTCGGACGAGGTGGTGATGGTGCAGGTGTTCGAAGGCACCGCGGATCTGAGCCTGGAGGAGACCTGGGTGCGGTTCCTGGAAGAGCCTTTCGAGATGCCGCTCTCCCCCGAGCTGCTGGGACGCATCTTCAACGGCATCGGCGAACCCCTGGACGATCGCCCGCCGATGATTTCCCGCCTGCGGCGCAACGTCAACGGACAGCCGGTGAA
>JALWGP010000398.1 GCA_027038775.1 Sedimenticola sp.
CCGAAGAGGCCGTAGCTGATGGCTCGCACCGCCGACACCGCCTGCTCGCCCGCCACGCCCGCCCGGTTGAACACCGGCCGCAGCAGCATGCCCGAGACGATGGCGCCCACCACCATCCCGAGGTGGCTGTACTCGGCGAAGCCGCCAAAGCCGAACAGCACCAGCATGGCCAGCAGGATCAGGTTGCGCGGGCGCCGCGGCAGCCAGCCGGCGACTCGGGGCAGTAGCCAGTGGTACGCGCTCCAGGCCGCCAGGGCGAACAGCACCAGGCCGAGCAGGATGTCCAGCAGTTCGCGTTCGGCGCCCGCGGCGCCCAGGGTCCGCTCCCCGATCCAGATCGAGACCACGGCCACCAGGAATACCTCGATGACGTCGTCCAGCACGCCCACGCCAATGATGAACTCACCCACGCGGGTCCGCACCATGCGGAACTCATCCAGGATGGGAACGATCACCGCCTCCGCGGTGGGCATGCGGGTAAGGCCGATGACGAAGGCCACCAGCCAGCCGTAGCCCAGCGCGAGCATGACCCCCATGCCCAGGAGGAAGGGGAGGGCGGTATTGAACACCGTCGCGCGCACGATGTCTCGGCTCAGGGCGCGCATCTCCACGAGGTCGATCTGCAGACCGATGAAGAAGAGCAGGAAGAGCACGCCCAGCTCGGCGAGGAAGGAGAAGGCTTCGCGCAGCGGCGCCTGGCCCAGTTCGCTGCCCAGGGGCGTGTAGTGGGCCGCCATGGCCACGAATAGGGCGGCGAGGATCCCGGGGATGCGCCACTTTTCCAGCAGGCCGCCCAGGACGAAGGTGAGACCGAAGAGAACGGCCAGCAGCAGGAGCAGCTCCCCGGTCTGGGATTCGGTCATGGCGAGGGGCTCCCGTTCACCGGTAGAACCCCTCCCGGCGCAGCAGCCGGTAGGTGGCCATCTTCGCGGCGTCATTGACCAGGAACCAGGCCAGCGCATAAGCCCAGACGCCCAGGGCGTATTCCCAGCCGATGGGGGTCACGAACCAGCCGTAGACGGCGATGAGGGTGCCGAGGACCTCGGTGCCGAAGGTGGCCCAGAAGAGAATGGGAGCAGGCCAGGGCTTCTCCCAGAACCACCCCTCGGAGCGGGTGATGTAGAGGGTGCTGTGGCCGGCGACGATGAGCTTGAGGAAGAGCACCGTGCGGATGGTCTCCTCGGCCACACCCCGCTCCTGCAGGATGAAGAAGAGCAGGAAGGAGCTGACCACGCCGGTGAGTCCCAGCACGCTGGCCACGGTGGTCAGCTCCCGCAGGTTCCAGCGCACCGGCTTCCTGTGCACCCGCGTGCGGTCGTAGGCGATGGCGAGGATGGGGATGTCGTTGAGCAGCGCCAGGATGACGATCATCACCGCGGTGATGGGGTAGAAATCGAACACCAGGATGGCCAGGGTCATGAAGAGCAGCACGCGGATGGTTTCGGCGATGCGGAAGATGGCGTAGGACTTCATCCGCTCGAACGTGATGCGTGCCTGCTCCAGGGCGTCGTTGATCACCGACAGGCCGGGCGCGGTGAGGATGATGTCGGCGGCGGCCCGGGCCGCATCGGTGGCGTTGGAGACGGCGAAGCCGCAGTCCGCCTTCTTCAACGCGGGGGCGTCGTTGACGCCGTCCCCCGTCATGCCGACGATGTGGTCCGCCTTCTGCAAGGTCTCCACCAGGGAGTACTTGTCCTCGGGCACCACCTCGGCAAAGATGTCCACGTCCTCGATCATCTCCACCAGCGCCGACTCGTGGGTGTGCACGAACTCGCGCTCCAGCAGCGAGGTGTCGAAGAGCCGTTCCAGCTCCTCCATCACCTCCCCGGCGAAACGACGTGCCTCCTTCAGCGTCACCTCCTCGCCCTTCAGCCGGTGGTAGATGGCGGTGGTGAGCGCCTCCGCCATGGCGATGAGTTCGCTGCCACTCTTGCCGGAGAGCTGGTCGGCGCGCATCGCCTTCGGCGACAGGCCCAGCATGCGGCCGATCTCCCGGGCGATGGCGATGTTGTCGCCGGTGACCATCTTCACCCGCACGCCGTTGTCGGCCATCCGGCGGATCACCTCGGCCGAGTCCTCCCGCGGCGGGTCGATGAGCGGGATCAGGCCGAGGTGATCCGCCGGATGGCCGACAAC
>JALWGP010000399.1 GCA_027038775.1 Sedimenticola sp.
CTGGCTGCCCCCGATGACATGCACCTGCTTCACCTCCACCGACAGCGCCGCCGTGAGCACGGAGAAATTCAGGGCGTCCACGGCGCCGTAGAGCAGGATATTGGTGGGCCAACTGCCCAGCTGTACATCCTGGGCCGCCACCGGCCAGGTGGCACAGCCATTGCTCGAGCGGCTGCTGCAGGACCCCTTCTACGACACGCCTCCGCCCAGGAGCACCGGCACCGAGCACTTCTCGCCGGCCTACCTGGAAGAACGGCTGGAGGCCTGCCCCGGCCTCGCGCCGGAAGACGTGCAGGCCACCCTGCTGGCACTCACGGCACAGACCGTCGCCGGCGCCATCCGGCGCTGGGCCCCCGCCACGGAGGACGTGCTGGTCTGCGGCGGCGGACGCCACAACCGACCGTTGATGGACGCGCTCGCCGACGCGCTCCCCGCCACGGAGGTGAAGGGAACCGAGAGCGAGGGCGTGGATCCCGACTGGATGGAGGCGATGGCCTTCGCCTGGCTGGCCGCCGCCACCCTGGCGGGGGAGCCGGGCAACCTGCCGGCGGCCACCGGCGCCCGGCACGAGGTGGTGCTGGGCGCCATCCACCCCGCATGAAAAAAGCGGCCCGATGGCCGCTTTCGCCTGTTACCACTCGCCCACCCGGCAGGTCAGGGCGAGAAGGAGGAACCGCAGCCGCAGGTGGTGGTGGCGTTGGGGTTGCGGATGACGAACTGGGCGCCTTGCAGCCCTTCGGTGTAGTCGATCTCGGCACCCACCAGGTACTGCATGCTCATGGGATCCACCAGCAGGGTAACGCCGTCGGTGACGATCACCTCGTCGCCCTCGTTGATCTCCTCGTCGAAGGTGAAGCCGTACTGGAACCCGGAGCAGCCGCCACCCTGGATGTAGACCCGCAGCTTCAGATCCGGGTTGCCCTCCTCTTCGATCATGCTCGCGACCTTCTTCGCCGCGGCCGAAGTGAAGGTCAGGGCATCGCTGGTCGCTTCTGCCGTTTCACTCATGTTCTGCACTCCCGGCCCCCGGGGCCTTGTTCTGGTTTCGTTGGGGGGGATTATTGAATTCCCGAGTGAAACAGTCAAGTATTACCGCCGGGCACCCAACTCCTGCAGCAACGCCACCATCTCTTCATGGCCCTGGCGCCGGGCCCACTCCAGCGCGGTCCAGCCCCGGGTGCGCTCCCGGTGCCCGAGGTCGGCGCCCGCCTCGGCGAGCAGACGCACCACCTCCAGGTGGTTGTTGGAGGCAGCCAGCATGAGCGCGGTGTAGCCACCCTTGTCCTCGGCATCCACCTCGGCGCCCAGGTCGAGCAGCCGGCGCACCACTTCCACGTGGCCGTTGAGGGCAGCCTTCATGAGCGGCGTCCAGCGGCAGACGTCGCGCGGATCCACGTCCCGGTCGCCGGCGAGAAGGGCATCGAGGCGCTCGAGGTCCCCCACCTCGGCCACGTGAATCAGTTCCGGCGGCGGCGTCTCCCTGGGCGGGGAGTCATCTTTCAGAAGCACCCACAGCGGCGGTGCAAGAAAGAGACACAGGATCAGAAGCTTGCGCATGCCGAAAAGCATGCGGCAGAAAAGGGGGGACGCACAATGAGATTACTCAGTCCCCTCCGGGGCCCCTTCGCCGGAAGCCGCCGGCGGCGCACAGGAGTGCGCCTCTTCCACGTGGACCAGCTGGCCGTTCACCTCCGCCCCCATGGCCATCTCCAGCAGCCGGTAGCGGACGGTGCCGGTCACCCGCGCATCCGGCGCCAGTTCCACCCGGTTGCAGGCGTGTACGTCACCAACGATGGTGCCGTCGAGCACCAGGTTGTCCACGGTCACGTCCCCCTCGATGCGGCCGGTACTGCTCACCACCAGGGTGGCGTTACTGTCCGGCTGGCCGTTGACGTTGCCCCGGATGGTGCCGTCGAGGTGCATGCCGCCGGTGAAGCTCAGGTTGCCTTCCAGCACGGTGTCCGGCCCCACCACGGTGGCGATGGGCGGCATCTTCAGTTTCTTCGTTCGTCCCATGTCGACTCCCTTCACGCCTCCTTTTCGGGTTGGGCCTGCGGCCAGGGGAAGACCGCCTTCAGCTTCTTCACCTCTTTGTTTCGGGGGAGAAACTCGATCTGCAGCTCTTTCGGTTC
>JALWGP010000400.1 GCA_027038775.1 Sedimenticola sp.
CCCGCCGCGAAGATTCGATGTTCGGCCCGGGGGCGGGCCTCCTACAGGCGCTCCACCACCCAGCGGGTGACGAACTCGGCGGTGCGGGCGCACCGGTCGCCGCGCTTTTCGCAGAAGCGCTGGTACTCCTCCGGCTTCCACATGTCATAGGTCTCGCCGGTGAAGCACTCCTGCAGCTCACGGCAGGTGAGGCCGCCGAACTGTTCGTGAAAGGCCTTCATCAGCTCGTTGGCCTTGCTGAAGTTGCCGATGAACTTGCCGCGGTGGAACTTGTCCCGGTCGCGGCCGCGCCTGGCGCCCAGGGCCAGGATGCCGCCCACCAGGGAACCACACAACCCCGCGCCGCTCAGGCCCCCGCCGCCGGAGAGGCCGTGGCTCGCCTTGATGGTCTCGTCGGTGACGATGCCCACCGTCTCCTGTACCGCCGCCAGCACGCACTGGGGACAGCAGCCGTAGTCGAACTCGTACTTCAGCGCCTTGGCGGCGGCCTCTTCTGCCCGTGCCTGTCGGTCGTTCATGCGGATCCTCCACTGGAAAACCACGCGAGGGATCCTGTCACAGGGAACGGGCGCAGCGCCTTGACAATCGGCAATCAGAGCCTGAGCCTGCGGATGCGGCGGCGCAGCTCGCCGGTGAGCGCCCTTCCGCCTCCCGGGCCGTACCTGAGCCGGATGTAGAGCTGCGCGATGCGCTGCAGCTCCGCCGCCCTGGCGGGAAAGCGGGTCATGGCGGCCTGCGCCGTCTCCAGGGGGCCCAGGGTGTCCGGCAGTTCCAGCCCGGCGCGGGCCAGTTTGCGGCGGAAGTGCTTCCACGCCGCCCGCGCCGGGTCCGGCGGCCTGCGGGGAGTGCGCCCCGCCAGGAAGAAGAGCAGGGCGCCGGCGCCCAGGGCGCCCGCTACCGCCGCCAGCGCAAGGCGATATCCCGACAGGCCGCCGAGGCCCATGCGCGCCAGCAGGCTCTGCTGCCGGTCCCGGTCGTAGCCCACCACCCAGTAGTGCCACAGGAGCTGGAGGTCGTCCCGGTACCAGCCGAGCTGCCGTACGAGGCGGGCCCACAGGTCCGGCTCCACCGACAGGCGGAAGCGGGCCGGCGCGCCCATGGGTGCCGCCACCGGCGCGATGCCCCGCTCGATCCGCTCGGGCGCCACGGCGGCGGTGGGATCCACCCGCGTCCAGCCCTTTCCTTCCAGCCACACCTCGGCCCAGGCGTGGGCGTCGGACTGGCGCACCACCAGGTGGCCGCCCACCGGGTTGAGCTCGCCCCCCTGGTAGCCCACCACCACGCGGGCGGGAATGCCGGCCAGCCGCATCAGCAGCACGAAGCTGGTGGCGTAGTGCTCGCAGAAGCCCTTGCGCGTGACGAAGAGGAAGCGGTCCACGGGATCTCCTTCCAGCAGTGGCGGCCGCAGGGTGTAGACGAAGGGCTCGCGGTTGAAATGGTCCAGCGCCAGGCGCACCACCTCTGCATCGCTGGCGGCCCGGTGCCGCCAGCGTCGGGCCAGCGCCCGCGTGCGGGAGGAGATCCGTGGCGGCAGCTGCAGGCCCAGTTGCCGCTGGCGCCGATCGAGTGCCTCCCGCAGCGGCGGCCGGATGCTGGCGGCGCGGTAGGTGAAGCGCTGGCGCACGGGCCCGCCGGCCTCCAGTCCGAAATCGCCGTCCACGCGCAGGGCGGCATCGGCATGGATCACCCGGTCCAGGGGAAAGAGCCAGGGCCGGCCGCTGGGCTCCATGGTGACCTCGTAGCGCAGGGCCTCCTCCGGCGCCTGCCGCGCCCAGTGCGCCGGCGGCGCCTCCACCCGGCGCCAAATGCGCCCGTCGGTGTGCCACAGCACCATGCCGCGCCAATAGCGCTGGTCGGCGGGTGGCGGCTCCCCTTGGAAGCGCACGCGGAAGGCCACCTCCTCCGACAGGCCCAGGCGGGCGATGCTCCCCATGCGCACCTGGTCCGACATGCCGGTTACGGCGGTGGTGCCGAGCTGCAGCGACCACAGGGGCCCCTCCAGCCGGGGGAAGAGGAAGAAGACCAGCGCCACCACCGGCAGGCCGCCCAGCGCCACCCTCAGGGTGGTGCCACGCGCCTCCCGCCACGGCAGTTCGGCGTCGGCGCGGTTGGCCAGCACCAGGA
>JALWGP010000401.1 GCA_027038775.1 Sedimenticola sp.
GTCGGGCCGGGTCTGCAGGTAGCGGGGGTTCTTCGACGGCTTGCCGTCCACCAGGCGCGGGTGGGCGGAGGAGACCACGTAGCCCTCGCCCTCCTCGTAGGCTTCTTCGAGCAGCTTGCGCATGGGCTCGGTGAAGTTGCAGAAGGTCATCACGTCCTCCACCACCTCGGTCAGCTTCTCTCCCTTGAGCGGCTCGTAGTTGGCGAGGAAGTTTCCCGGCGAGGCGATGTCCTTCTCTGCCTGCTTGTCGTAGCCGGGGATGATGGCGTCATCGGGCCGCTGGAAGAGGCGGTACTCGCAGTTGCGCACCAGCTTCACGCTGTTGGGATTGTCCGCCTCCTCGGGGCGGCAGTCGCTCAGGACGCGGGCGGGTACCACGATGGAAGCAGTGATGTCGTCCTCCATCTGCAGCTTCTCGGCGGCGATGAAGTCCTGGCGCACCTTGAACACCCGCCACTTGTTGTTGCGGTCGAAGCCCATGCGCAGGTAAGAGGCGATCACCTTACGGTCGTGGAGCTTGAGTTCGTGGCCGGGGGCGCCGTCCACCACGTCCACGCTCAGGTGCTCGCGCCAGTTGTCGCCCCACTCGGGGCGGTAGAAGCGCTTGATCATGAGCGCCAGGGCGAGGATGCGCGGCGGGATCGACTCCAGCCACGCGTTGTACTCGTCGGTGTAGCTGGAGGAGGGGGTGAGCAGCTTGATCACCGAGCCCAGGCTGCGCTCCTCGCTCAGCGGCTTGCGCGTGGGATCACGATCCTCGTGCTCGTGGCCCGGCTTGAAGCGGTCGGTGTAGTCGCGGTCGAAGATCTCCTGCACCCGGTCCAGGTCGGCCTGCAGGTCGTCCACGAAGAGCGGCGAGTAGATCACTGCGTCGTTGAGCGACTTGGAGATCTCCGACTTGCCGCCGCCGGAGACGGTGCTCGGCTTGTGGCAGAGCGTGCCCTCGGGATCGGTGCCCACCAGGCGCCAGGAGGGGGCGCCGGGATGCTTCTTCATCTCGATCTTATAGCCGTTGGGCTGGATGTAGATCTTGCCCGGCTGCAGGCGGATCTGCTGCTTCCTCCCGTCCTTCCACCAGGTGATGGTCTGGCGGTTGAGGTCCATGCGCAGGTCCTGGGGCACGTAGATCACCTCGGGGAAGCGCTTGTCGATACCGTAGCCCTCGGGCTGGACCTCCATGATCTCGCCGTAGCGTTCCACCACCTCCTCGAAGGAGTAGTTGGGGTCGCGGGTGCGGCTGTCCACCCCGTACTCCTCGCCGTGGTTGCGGCGCGGAAAGGCCAGGGCACCGCCGGCGTGCTCCTCCTCGGCCAGGCCGTAGAGGTTGGCGGCGTAACCGATCTGGGTCTTCACCTCCTTCTTGCAGTAGCCGTAGTAGTTGTCGGCGAGGATGGTGACGATGACGCCGCGCTCGTCGCGGGCGGTGATCTTGAAGGCCTGGCCGTCGTTGTAGAGCTCGTCCGGCTCCTTCCAGCACATGCCGTCCTTGCGCTGTCGCTCCGTTGCCTGATCCCAGTGGGGCAGGCCCACCTCTCGCTTGGTGAGCTTCACCAGGTGGGGCGCGAGGATCACGCAGCCGGTGTGCCCGGTCCAGTGCTCCACGTCCAGGGCGGCGTCGAACTTGGGCAGGTAGGGGTTGCCGCCGTTGCCGAAGATGCTCTCCACGAAGTCGAGGTTGCTCACCAGGTTGCCCGGCGCGAAGAAGCGGATCTCCATGCTCTTCTCGGCCTCCAGCCCCGGTACCTCGGGGCAGACCACGGGCCGCAGCAGGAGGGAAACGAACATGCGCGCCGGCTTGGGCTCTTCCGCGGTGAAGGGCAGCACCAGCAGCTCCTCGGGCGGATTCAGTGCGTGGCGCAGCATGGCGGCGAAGGTGGCCTTGGGCACCGCCTTCTTGTCGCCGGGGATGGGCAGGCCGCCCTCGGTGATGTGGAAGGAGCCCTTGGTGGTGCGGCGGTCGCTGGCGGGGTTGTGCAGCACGCCCTGCTTCACCCGGTAGCTGGAGACGATCTCCGACCTGAACTCGTCCCTGCCCATGGGCAGCGAAAGCTCGCGCGCCACGCCGTGGCGGTCGAGAACGAAGGTGTTGCTCGGCAGGCGGAGGGGCTCGCCCTCGGTC
>JALWGP010000402.1 GCA_027038775.1 Sedimenticola sp.
GCTTCTTCTCGACCCTGGCCACCCTGAGCGTGCCGCCCGCGGCCTCGAGCAGGGTCTTCTCCGCCTCGCGGGCCTGCTTCTCCCCGGTGATGGTGAACTGCTCCACCTTGTCGCCCCGGTAGCGGATCAGCTTGGCGGTGAAGGGCTGGTTGTCCTTCTTCGCGTCCGCCTCGATGGTCCAGTACTCGCGGGGCTGGAAGCGCTCGATCTCCTCCTCGCGTTCCACGATCATGCGCAGGGCCGGGCTCTGCACGCGGCCGGCGGAGAGTCCGCGGCGCACCTTCTTCCATAGCAGGGGCGAGAGGTTGAAACCCACCAGGTAGTCCAGGGCGCGGCGCGCCTGCTGGGCGTTCACCAGGTCCATGGAGAGCTCCCGCGGGTGGGCGATGGCCTCCTGGACGGCCTTCTTGGTGATCTCGTTGAAGACGACCCGGTAGACCGGCTTGTCCTTGAGCAGGCCGCGCTTCTTGAGGATCTCGTACAGGTGCCAGGAGATGGCCTCGCCCTCGCGGTCGGGGTCGGTGGCCAGGTAGAGGGCGTCCGCCTGCTTGAGCTTCTGGGCGATGGCCTTGATGTGCTTGTCGTTGCGGTCGATCACCTGGTACTTCATGGCGAAGTCGTGGTCGGGATCGACGGCGCCCTCCTTGGGCACCAGGTCGCGCACGTGGCCGTAGGAGGCGAGGACCTCGAAGTCCTTGCCCAGGTATTTCTTGATGGTCTTGGCCTTGGCCGGGGATTCGACGATTACCAGGTTCATGGATTTCCAGGGGGTGCCCGTGATGTCGGCTCACAAAAAAACCGTAGGTCGGAATTCACTCCGACAGCGGCGGAACAAGAAGAATTCCCGGTGCCGCCGCCGGGCTGAAGCCCGACCTACAGGACATTCTTTTTTACGGATAACCCTGGCAGGCCGCCGCTGTCAAGCGTGCGCCCAGGGGTGGCTCAGTGGAGCGGTTCCTGGTCGCCGTTGTAGATCATCTCCTCCATGAGGGCGAAGGCGCTCTCCTGGCCAGGCTGGTTGAGCAGTACCAGCAGCACGATCCACTTCACGTCGTCGGCGGTGAGGTCCTCGGTGTCCAGGGCCATGGCGCGCTCGATCACCAGCTCGCGGCTGGCGGCGTCGAGGATGCCGATCTGCTCCAGGTAGAGGAGCATGCCGCGGGTTTCGAGGTCGAGCCGTTGCTGCTCCTGGTCGGTGAAGATGCGCGCCGAGTGGCGGCTGTCGGTCGCCGCCTCGGTGAGGGAGCCCTGGCGCCAGGCCAGCTCGTCCAGCCAGTCGAAGGCCTTGTGGATCTCCTCGGTGCTGAATCCCGCCTTGGCCAGCTCCTCCTCCAGCAGGATCTGGTCCTGGGGCTGGTTGTCAGCGTCCATGTAGTTCTCGTAGATGAAGATGAGGACGTCGATGAGGTTTTCGTTCACGATGGCGGTTCCTGTGACATGGGGGGCGGGATCAGCGGGTGGATGGATCGCGGCGGGCGTAGAGGCCGCCGGGCACCGGTGATACGCGTCCTTCCAGTTCCAGCAATAGTAACATGGAGGAGACGGTTTCGGGCGGCAGCCCCGTCCTTTCCACCAGCATATCGGCCGAGACTGGATCGAATCCCATGGCGTTCAGGAGGTTTTGATACTCGGGGTCCGGTTCGCCCGCAGGCTCCGGGGCCTCCAGGGAAGGGTGCCCTTCGGCCGGTTCCCGCCGCAGCCACTGCTCCAGGGCGGGGGCCAGCTCCTCCAGCACGTCGCCCGCGGTCTCCACCAGCTTGGCCCCTTCCCGGATGAGCCGGTGGCAGCCCCGTGCCAGGGGGTTGTGGATGGAGCCGGGGATGGCGAACACCTCCCTTCCCTGTTCCGCGGCGAAACGGGCGGTGATGAGGGAGCCGCTCCTGAGCGCCGCCTCCACCACCAGCACACCCAGGGAGAGGCCGCTGATGATGCGGTTGCGGCGCGGAAAGTGGCCGGGTTTCGGTGCCGTGCCCGGCGGGAACTCGGAAACCAGGGCACCGGTTTCGGCGATGGCGTGGGCCAGCTCCCGGTGGCCGGCGGGATAGACCCGGTCGGGCCCGGTGGCGGTGACGGCGATTGTGGGGCCGCCGCCCTCCAGGGCCCCCT
>JALWGP010000403.1 GCA_027038775.1 Sedimenticola sp.
CGCCAGGGTGTTGAACAGGGGGTGGGATCCTCACGTCGATCCCTTTTTCCTTTTCGCCCGGGGATGGGCTTGGTCGTAGACCCGGGCCAGGTGCTGGAAGTCGAGGTGGGTGTAAATCTGGGTGGTGCCGATGTCGGCGTGGCCCAGCAGTTCCTGCACGGCGCGCAGGTCGCCGGAGGATTCCAGCAGGTGGCTGGCGAAGGAGTGGCGCAGCAGGTGGGGGTGGAGGCGGCGCGCCGCGCCCTGCCGGCGGGCGTTTAGCTCCAGGCGCTGCTGCACCGTGCGAGGGCTGATGCGGCCGCCCCGGCTGCTGACAAAAAGCGCCTGCTCGTCGGGCCGGGCCAGTGTGTCGCGCACCTCCAGCCAGCGGTCGACCGCCTCCAGTGCCTTGGAGCCCACCGGCAGGCGGCGGGTCTTGGCGCCCTTGCCCGTGACTTCGAGCACGGCGTCGCGGCGGTCGAGGTCCTGCAGGTCGATGGAGACCAGCTCCGCCAGGCGCAGGCCGCAGGAGTAGGTCAGCTCCATCATCGCCAGGTCCCGGATCTCGACAGGGGTTCGCGCCTGCATCGAAAGCAGCCGGTGCATCTGGTCGACGTCCAGGGTGGCCGGGAGCCTGCGATGCACCTTCGGCGTGCGCACGCCCTGTGCCGGGTTCCGCTTTGTCACGCCTTCCCGCAGCAGGTAGCGGTAGAAACTGCGCAGGGCGGAGAGCCGGCGCCGCAGGCTGGTGCTGGAGAGACCGCGCCTGTGTTCGGCGGCGATGTACTGGCGGATCTCGGCCTGCTGGAGCCGTTGCCACGGCACTTCCCGGTGTTTCCGGTTCCAGCGTGAGAAATGGGTGAGATCGCGCCGGTAGGCGTTCAGGGTACGGGGCGAGAGGCGCCGCTCGTGGGCGAGATGCTGGAGGAATCCTTCGACAAGCGGGTCTGCCGGCCCGTCGCTCATCGGTCCTTTCGGTTGCCCACCGCCTGCAGGGTGAGGCTGACCAGTTCGCCCAGGCGGACGAGGAAATCCACCCCTTTGCCGGCGTGGAAGCGCTCCCGGTCGCGGCTGCCGATGGCCAGCACGCCCGAGAGCTCGCTGGTGCGGATGGGAATGAGGGCGGCGGAACCATTGTCGCCCGCCTGGTCGCCGAAGAGCACCTTGAGTTTCTCGCCGCTGAGTGGGCCGCAGGTGGGCTTGTCGGTACGCATGAACTTGCGGAAGATGGCCATGCCCGCCTCGCTCACCCGGGCCTCCTCCAGGTCCTCGGTGGAGAAGAGCTTGAGTTCCACCGCGTCGGCATTGAAGCGCGCGCGCAGTTCGTCCTGCAGGGTGCTCAGCACCTCTTCCACCGTGGTGGCCTCGATGAGGTTGAGCGTGAGCCGGTGCAGCCGCTGGTTGAGCTGCTCGTTCTCTCGCGCCACGGCGATCAGCTCCTGCAGCTGCTTCTGGTACCGGGCGGCCTTGTCCTGGAGCATGCGGATCTTGTGCTCGAGCAGGGAGACCGCTTCACCGGTGCGGTGGGGCACCTCGATGTCCTCGAGCACGTCCTCGTGCCGCAGGAAGAAGTCGGGATGGTCGAGGAGGTAACGGGCGATCGCCTCTTCGTACTCGCTGTCGATCTCGTTCATAGCTCAATCACGCCTTCGAATACCCGGGTCGCCGGCCCCGCCATCCACACGGGTTCCGATCCGCCTTTCCAGCTTACCACAAGATCTCCGCCCGGGAGGTGCACCTTCACCTGCTCGTCGAGCAGCCCCCGCAGCCGCCCGGCGACCACCGCGGCGCAGGCGCCGGTGCCGCAGGCCAGGGTCTCCCCCACGCCCCGCTCCCAGACCCTGAGGTCGGCCTCCCGGGGATTGCGGATGGCCATGAACCCCACGTTCACCTTTTCGGGGAAACGCTCGTGGGTTTCGATCAGGGGGCCCAGGGTGTCGACGGGGGCCATGGAGACGTTGTCCACCAGGATTACTGCATGCGGGTTCCCCATCGAGACGGCGCTGATGGGGATCAGCTGCTTCTCGACCTGCAGGCTGTAGGTGGAGCTGGTGCGCGTGGCACGGAAAGGGATCTGCTCGGGCTCGAGGATGGGGGCGCCCATGTTGACGATCACCTGGTCGTCCTTGAGAAAGAGACGGATGGGCCCCTTGAGGGTGCCCACGTCGATGACGTCCTTCTCCGTCAGCCCCTTGTCCCGTACGAAGCGGGCGAAGCAGCGGGCGCCGTTGCCGCACTGCTCCACTTCGCTGCCGTCGGCGTTGAAGATGCGGTAGTAGAAGTCGGTGTTCTCGTCGCGCGGGGGCTCCACCAGGAGGATCTGGTCGCAGCCCACGCCGAATCGCCGGTCGGCGAGGAAGCGGATCTGCTCTTCGCTCAGCTCCACCGCCTGGTTGATGGCGTCGAAGACCACGAAGTCGTTGCCGAGTCCCTGCATCTTGGTGAATTGCAGTTTCATGGGATCAGATGTTCTCCGTGCCACAGGTCTTCCAGCCGTTCCCGTTCACGCACCAGGTGGGCCCGGTCGCCATCCACCATCACCTCGGCGGGGCGGGGCCGGCTGTTGTAGTTGGAGGCCATGGTAAAGCCGTAGGCGCCGGCGGAGCGCACCGCCAGCAGGTCGCCGGGGCTCAGGCGCATCCGGCGCTCCTTGCCCAGGAAATCGCCCGTCTCGCAGACCGGGCCCACGAGATCGTAGGTGCCTTCCCGCCCACCCTCGTCGAGGGAGACGGGGACGATCTCCTGCCAGCTGCCGTAGAGGGCGGGGCGCAGCAGGTCGTTCATGGCGGCGTCGATGATGGCGAAGTCCTTCGCTTCGGTGGGCTTGAGGTACTCCACGCGCGTCAGCAGCACGCCGGCGTTGGCGGCGATGGCGCGGCCCGGCTCCACGAAGATCTCGAAGCTCCGCCCCTGCAGCCGCCTGGAGACGGCCTCGGCGTATTCCGCCGGCGTGGGCGGGTTCTCGTCGTGGTAGCGAACGCCCAGGCCGCCGCCCAGGTCGAGGTGGTCGATGGCGATGCCCTCTTCCTCGAGACGGTCCACCAGCGCCAGCACCCGCTCCAGGGCGTCGAGGAAGGGGACCAGCTCCACCAGCTGGGAGCCGATGTGGCAGTCCACGCCGGAGATGCGCAGGCCGGGCAGTTCGATGGCCCTGCGGTAGAGACGCAGCGCCTCCTCCATGGGCACGCCGAACTTGTTCTCCTTCAGGCCGGTAGAGATGTAGGGGTGGGTGCGGGCGTCCACGTCGGGGTTGACGCGTAGGGCCACGGGCGCCACCACCCCCTGCGCGCTGGCCACCTCGGAGAGGCGCTCCAGCTCGGCCTCGGACTCCACGTTGAAGCAGCGGATGCCCAGTTCCAGCGCCCGCTCCATCTCGTCCACCCGCTTGCCCACGCCGGAGAAGACGGTGCGGTCGGGCCGGCCGCCGGCCTTGACCACCCGCTCCAGCTCGCCCACCGAGACGATGTCGAAGCCGGATCCGAGTCGGGCGAGGAGGTCGAGCACGGCCAGGTTGGAGTTGGCCTTCACCGCGTAGCAGACCAGGTGCGGCCGGTCGCCGAAGGCTTCGTCGAAGGCGCGCCAGTGGCGCTCCAGGGTGGCGCGGGAGTAGACGTAGCAGGGCGTGCCCCAGCGTCGCGCGATTTCGTCGAGCGGAACCTCCTCGGCGTGGAGCAGCTTTTCCCGGTACCGGAAGTGATCCATGGCCTACTCCTGCTGCTGCTCCGGTGGCGGCATGTAGAGCGGCCCCTTGTTGCCGCAGCCACCCAGCGGCGACAGCAGGGCGAACAGGAGGAGGAACAGCAGGAAACGGGACATCTCGACGACTGTATCGCGGTTTTCAAAGCCGCTAGTATAGCGTCTTTGCATCCCTCGGTCGGAAAGGTCATGGAGTATTTACCCCCCCTGGTCGTCGATCCCCCGGGCGAAGTGCGTCACTCGATCGTCTGGCTGCATGGCCTGGGCGCGGACGGCAGCGACTTTCTGCCGGTTGCCGACACCCTGCGCCTGCCGCCGGAGCTGGGGGTGCGCTTCGTCCTTCCCCATGCGCCCCGGATACCGGTGACGGTGAACGGCGGCCTGGTGATGCCGGCCTGGTACGACATCCACTCCCTGGAGCCGGGTGCGCCGGTGGACCTGGAAGGGATCCGGCGCTCGGCGGTCTACGTGCAGTCCCTGGTGCGGCAGGAACACGAACGGGGCGTGGAGCCGGGCCGGGTGGTGCTGGCCGGCTTCTCCCAGGGGGGGCTGGTGGTGCTGGCGGCCGCGCTCGACAGCCCGGATCCGCTGGCGGGAGTGATGGCGCTCTCCACCTACCTGCCGCAGGCGGTGATGCCGGAGGAGGCGCTGCCGCGCTCCATCTTCCAGGCCCATGGCCGTCTCGACGACGTGGTTCCCTTCGACTCGGGCCTGGCTGCATGCGAGCGGCTGCGGGCCCAGGGTCACGAGGTGGAATGGCACGAGTACGACATGGCCCACTCGGTCTGCGCCGAGGAGGTGGCCGACATCCGGGAGTGGCTGCTGCGGCGGTGGGGAAGCCCCGGAGATTCCTGATCCTGAAGTTCGGCCCGGGGGCGGGGCTTCTACGGGTATTCCTCGGCGCGTCGCGCGTCGCCTTTCACCTTCTCCGCCGGGTAGCGTTTCTCGTTGATGGCGATCTTGCGCCAGGCGGCGTCCAGGAGGTCGATCTCCAGGCGCTGGCTCAGGCGCACCAGGTAGATGAGCAGGTCGGCCAGCTCCATGGCCACCTCGTCCTTCCGGTCGGCGGAGAGGTTCTCGCTCTGCTCCTCGGTGAGCCACTGGAAGTGCTCCAGCAGCTCGCCCGCCTCGCCCGCCAGGGCCATGGCCAGGTTCTTGGGGGAGTGGAACTGTTCCCAGTCCCGCTCCCGGGCGAAGCGCAGCAGGCGCTCGTTGAGTTGGTCGATGGAGTCGCTCATGGGGGGATCCCTTGGATGGCCAGGTGCCGACTATAGCGGGTTCACTTCGAGGAGAACAGCCGGTTGCTGCTCAGGAACTGCCAGGTGCGGGTGATGTCGAGGATGTCCACTTCCTTGCGGATCTCCTCGGGGAAGGGGGCGAAGGGGGCGGCGAGGCGGACGATGCGCACCGCGGCATCGTCGAGGATCTTGTGCCCCGAGGAGCGCAGCACGCGGATCTCGGCCACGGTGCCGTCGGCGCGCACCGCGACGTGCAGCAGCAGGTCGCCGTAGAGCTTCTTGCGGCGGGCGGCGTCGGGGTAGTTGAGGTTGCCCACCCGCTCCACCTTCCTGCGCCAGGCTTCCAGGTAGGCGGCGTAGCGGTACTCCTGGGTGCTGGCGTTGATGGCCTTGCGCCTCGGCTTCTGCGATGCGTACCTGCTGTTGCGGTCCAGCTCGGCGGTGAGGCGGGCGATCTCCTGGCGGGTGCTGGAGAGGAGCTGCGCCATGTCCGGGCGGGGCCTGGCTTGCACCGGTGCCTTCCTGGCCGGCTGTACCTTGTGCGGTGCCGGCTTGGGTCGGGTGACCGCCTTCGGGGCCTGCTTGCGGTCGGGCGCCGTCGTGCCGCTGCGCGCCCGTTCCACGGTGGCGCGCGGATTCTTCCGGATGGCGGGACGGTCGGGCACCGCCGGGGGACGGCTGCGTCCCTTTTTCTCGGTGCCGCCCTCCTGGCTGGTGTTGGAGAGGAAATCGGCCTGCTCCGGCTTTTCCGTGCGCTTCTTTGGCGGTACCAGGATGACGTCCAGGCTGCGCTGTGCCCTGGGCTGCGGCGGCGGAGGGAGCTTGAAGCCGAGCCCGAGAATCAACAGGCCGTGTGCCAGCGCCGCGATCACCAGCATGGTGACCAGGCGGGCATTCTCCTCGGGATGTCGATGCAGGATGCTCACGGCAGTCGGTCGTCGCTTCTCTCTTCCACCAGCGGAGGGCTCAGCCGGATGGTCTGCTTCCTGGGTTCCAGCAATTGGACCCGCCTGGCCATGGCGGGGTTCATGTGGATGACGTTTTCACTGTCCACCAGCAGCACGTAGCGGATGCCCATCTGCCTGGCGATGCGGTGCCACGCCTTCGGCCCCGCCACGAAGAGCGCCGTGGCGGCGGCGTCGGCCTCGGTGGCGTTGTCGTGGATCACGGTGACCGAACGGGTGCCCTGCGCCGGGTGGCCGGTGCGGGGGTCGATGATGTGGTGGTAGCGCCTGCCACGCCACAGGCAGTACCGCTCGTAATCGCCCGAGGTGAAGACGCTCTCGTCACCCGCGATGTTGACGAAGCCGAGGGTGCCGGAACCGGAGGGGCTGCGGATGGCGATGCGCCAGGGGTGCCCGCCGCGCGAACCGATGGCGCGCAGGTCTCCCCCGCTGTTGACGATGGCGTTCTCGATGCCCAGCTCGCGCAGGTGTTCGATCGCCAGGTCGATGCCGTAGCCCTTGCCGATGGCGCCGAAGTCGAGCTTCACCGCGGGGTTCCGGGAATGGACGAAGATGCCGTCGATCTCGATGTCGGCCATGGTGGGGTTGGCCTTCACCAGTTTCTCGATCTCGGTTTCGTCCGGCAGTCCGTCGCACTCCAGCTGGTCCCGGTGGAATCCCCAGAGCCCGATGAGGTGCCCGATGGCGGGGTTGAACAGGTCGTCGCTGCGTGCCGCCAGTTCCTTCGACCGCTTGATCAGGCCGAGCACCGACGGGGGGGCTGCGAAGCGGACACCCTCCGCCAGGAGCCGGTTGGTGCGTCCCAGGGGGCCCGGATCCCAGGCGTGCCACGCCTTGTGCATGGCGGCGAAGTCCTCCTCCAGCGCGGCCACCGCCGCTTCCGCCTGCTGGTGGGTGACGCCGACGATGCTGATGTCGTTGACGGTGCCGAAGGCGAGGAAGCGGCTGTTGAACACCGGCTCCGTGCGGTTGCAGCCGCCGATCAGCAGGAGCAGCGCGAGGAGTGGCAGCAGGGCTCTGTTCATCCGGAGATCTTCCGTTCGATGCGGTCCATCAGCATGCCGCTGATGTTGAGGTCGTAGAGGCGGTCCAGTTCGCGGATGCAGGTGGGGCTGGTGACGTTGATCTCGGTGAGATAGTCGCCGATCACGTCGAGCCCGGCGAAGAGTATACCCGCCTCGCGCAGGCGCGGTGCCACCTGCTTCACGATCCAACGATCCCTCTCCGACAGCGGGACCCCCCGGGCGGTTCCGCCCGCGGCCAGGTTGCCCCGCGTTTCCCCGGCCTGCGGGATGCGCGCCAGGGCCCAGGGCACGGGTTCGCCGTCGACCACCAGAATCCGCTTGTCCCCGTCACGGATCTCGGGAATGAAGCGTTGCGCCATGATGTAGCGTGACTGGCGGGCCGTCATGGTCTCCAGGATCACGCTGGTGTTGGGGTCTCCCTGCCGCAGCCGGAAGATGGACTCCCCTCCCATGCCCCCCAGGGGCTTGAGGATGACATCGCGGTGCCGATGGAGGAACTCCAGGAGGTCGGTATGCCGCCGGGTGACCAGCGTGGGCGGGGTGCACTGGGGGAACCAGGCCGTGTAGAGCTTCTCGTTGGCGTCGCGCAGGGCACGGGGGTGGTTCACCACCAGGGTGCCGCGGGCCGCGGCCTGCTCCAGCAGGTAGGTGGCGTAGATGTACTCCATGTCGAAGGGGGGATCCTTGCGCATGAGGATGACGTCCAGGGCCTCCAGGGGACGGGTGACTTCCGCGTCCAGGGTGAACCAGTCGTCGGGGTCGTCGCGCACCTCCAGCGGCCGCATGTGGCCCACGGCCTCCCCGTCGTGCAACGAGAGGCCGTCCATCTCCATGTAGTGGATCCGCCAGCCGCGCCGCTGCGCCTCGAGCAGCATGGCGAAGCTGCTGTCCTTGCGCACAGTTATGGATTCTATGGGATCCATCACAATTCCCAGGCTCGGTGTCATGGTATGTTTGCCTTCCGTTTTTGGTTTTTTGTCAGGGTTTTGTGTGCCAAAGCACAAGAACTTTCTCCCAGCCTTGCGTGGCCCAACGTAGCTTGCTATGTTGCCGCCGGAAAGGCAAAAAACACAAAAACGAGCCTGGAGTTGCGGGGACGAAAAGGGTTCCTGCGCGTGTTGTTCATCATAACAGGAAGGCGATGCTGATCACTGGAGGGGGAGTGGTATGCCGGGCTGTTCAGCCAGATTACTCATTTTGCTGTTTCCGGTCCTCGCCGTTTCGTGGGCTCATGCGGAAGAGGACGACTACCTGCGTGCGCTGGAGGCGGAAGCGGAGAGAATCGATGCACCGGAACCTCCCCGGCCCGGAAGGAATGCCGACAGTGGTGTTGCGGAGAACCGGGGAGACCGGGCCGCTTTCGAGTCGGAGCTGCAGAAGCACAAGGGAACCTACTCCTTCTACCAGACGCTCCTCGAAAAGGACAAGGCCGAGGTCTACAAGGCCTACCGGGAAGGCGCCAGCTTTGCCAAGATCCGCAAGATGATCATCAGCAGAAAATTGCACAGATGAGGAGAGTGAGTGTGACCAAGAGATTCGTGTTCCCGTTCCTTGCCCTGTTGACGATGATGATCGCCGCGCCCCATGCGGAAGAGGGCGGCGAGCTCAGGGTGGGCGGCGATTCCGGCTTCGTGCCCTTGACCCGGGACAAGCCTTACATCTACGTGATCCATGAAGGCAGCTCGGTGAAGATCCAGCGCATCCAGGATCCCAACTACGAGCTGAGTGGCTACTTCGCCAAGACCATCCGCAAGTGTCCGCCCTTCTGCATCCAGCCCATCACGCCGGACCCGCGGGTGGCGGTGGTCGGTGAGGTGGAGCTGTTCGACTTCATGGAAAACGAACTGCGCAACGGCAAGGGGCTGCTCATCGATGCAAGGACTCCCTCCTGGTACAAGAAGGGCACCATTCCCGGTTCGGTCAACATCCCCTTCACGGAGCTGAGCAAGAAGCCGAACTCCCCCGAGATGGACGCCATGTTGAAGCGGTTCGGCGCCAAGCCCAGGGGCGAGGTGGGCTTCTGGGATTCGCTGCTCGAACGCTGGGGGCTGTCGGATGCGAAGTACAAGACGGAAAGGTGGGATTTCACCGAGGCGAAGGAACTGGTGCTCTTCTGCAACGGACCGGCCTGCGGCCAGTCTCCGCGGGCCATCCGGGGGTTGCTGGCCGCCGACTATCCTGCCGACAAGATCCATTACTACCGGGGCGGCATGCAGCTGTGGGAACTGTGGGGGTTGACCACGGTGAAGCCGAGGGAACCAGTGGAATGAGGATATTCCGAAGCGATGGCAACGAGAGAAGCAGTGGTGCGGGGTGACGAAGTGAACGAGGAAGAGGCACAGACCGGTTTCTCCGGGCTCAAGATCATGGTGATCGACGACAGCAAGACCATCCGGCGGACCGCCGAGAACCTGCTGCGCAAGGCGGGGTGCGAGGTGATCACCGCCACGGACGGCTTCGAGGCGCTCTCCCTCGTGGCGGACCACCACCCGGACCTCATATTCGTGGACATCATGATGCCCCGGCTGGACGGTTACCAGACCTGTGCGCTGATCAAGAGCAACAAGGCGTACAGCGACACGCCGGTGGTCATGCTCTCGAGCAAGGACGGCCTCTTCGATCGCGCCAAGGGGCGGCTGGCGGGGTCGGACCAGTACCTGACCAAACCCTTTACGCGCGAAGAGCTGCTCGACGCGATCCGGCGCCACATCGACCAGGCCGCCTGAAGTGGAAGTGCGCCACAGTAACCATTCTTCGCCCCCCGCATGATGCAGGGGGATCCATGAACCGGAACAACAACGGGTGACGAAGCGTATGGCAAAAGTATTGATCGTTGACGACTCTCCCACGGAAGTACACATCTTCAGCTCCGCGCTCAGCGATGCGGGCTACGACGTGGTGGTGGCCACCGATGGAGAGGAAGGCGTGAAGAAGGCGAGCGAGCAGCAGCCCGATGTCATTCTCATGGACGTGGTGATGCCGGGACTCAACGGCTTCCAGGCCACCCGCAAGATCCACCGCAACGCGGCCACCAAGCACATCCCCATCATCATCGTCACCACCAAGGACCAGGACACGGACCGGGAGTGGGGCATGCGCCAGGGCGCCAAGGACTACCTGGTCAAGCCGGTGGACATGAAGGAACTGCTGCAGAAGGTTTCCACGCTGGCGGCGAGGTGACGATGACCGGTTCCGTGGAGAAGGGGGGATCCGAGGCGCTGGCGAAACTGGCCGAGTACGCCCGGCGTAGCGAGCGGCAGGAGGGGAAGGTCCCCGCCACCATGGTCAAGGAGGAGGACTGGCAGGGGCTGGCCTTCGTCATCGACGGCGTGAAACTGGTCACCGCCATGGAGGAGGTGCGCGAGCTGCTGCCCTATCCGGAGTCGGTGACCCGGGTCCCGGGCACCAAGAGCTGGATGCTGGGGCTGGCCAACGTGCGCGGGGAGCTGCTGCCCATCGTGGACCTGCAGCAGTTCCTTGGCGCGCCGCCCGTGGTGATCAACGAACGCTGCCGGGTGCTGGTGATCCGCAACCGGGGCACCTCCACCGGGCTGCTGGTCTCCTCGGTGATCGGTATGCGCCACCTGCCCCTGAACCGGCAGATCCTCGACGCTGAGTTCGAGGGCGTGGTCGGGCGTTACGTGTACGACGTTTTCGGGCTGGAGGATGGGGTCTGGCCGGTGTTCAGCATGGCGGCGCTGGCCAACGACGAGCGTTTCCTGTCGGCGGCGGCCTAGCCCGCCCGTCGGAGCATCGCCGCCTCCCGGCCCACCACGGGCGCCATGGAGCGCGGGGACGAGGGAACGGGCAAGGGTTATTCCGGGATCTCGAAAGGCAAAATTTGGACTGGTGGGTGAAGCCCACTCTCATTCTGAGGTAAGAAAATGGTTGCAAGAGCACAGAAAGGTCAAGACCGGTCGGCATTCATCCCGTTGCTGTCCATCTTGTTGATCCTGTCCATGGTGTCCGGCATCCTGGCCTTCGTGGCCTGGTCGCGGCACAGCGCCCATGTCGAGAAGTACCTTCTGTACGCAGCGGACCAGCGGGTGCTGGCACACCGGATCGCCAAGTATGCCGTGGAGGCCGCGGGCGGTAAGGAAGCCTCCTTCTCGCGCCTGCGCGAGTCCAGGGACCGGTTCTCCGAGCTGCTCAAGATCCTGAAAAACGGTTCGGCCGCGGAGGGGCTGCCCCCCTCGCCCGACGCCATCCAGCCGACCCTGCACCAAGTGGAGAACAACTGGCTGGAGCTCCGTTCCCACGTGGACTCCATCCTCAACAACCAGGACGCCATTCTTTCGGTCAAGGAGATCATCACCACCATCAAGGATACGCTGCCGGACCTGCTGGAGCTGTCGACGGACATCACCAACGAGCTGGTGGAGCAGAAGGCCGACCCCGACCAAGTCTATTACGCAACCCGCCAGCTGTTCCTTGCCCAGCGCATCAACTCCTCGCTCAGCGAGGTACTGGCGGGCGGATCGGCCACGGCGCTCGCCGTGGACCAGCTCACCCAGGACGTGGACGAGCTGAAGACGGTGGTGGACGCGCTGCTCAACGGCAGCGTCACGCTCGGTGTCCAGGGGGTCAAGGAGGAGGATCTCAAGGAGGATCTGCTCGAGATCACAGCCATTCTTGGCGACATCGATGATTCCCTCAATACCATTCTGGGCATGATCCCCGACGTGCTCCCGGCGCTGGAGGCCGTGGGTGAGGTGGGGCTGCAGGAGAAGGCCCAGCAGGCGCTGGAGCAGGGCGAGGTGCTGCCCGACATGGACGTGCCCAGCGCGCTGGCGCTCGCCTCCGACAAGGTGGCGGACTCGGTCAGGGCGCTGATCGAGGGCTATCGTAGCGATGCCGGGCAGCTGAAGGTCGGCCCCCTCGTCGTCGGTCCGCTGCTGATCACCGGGCTCGGTGTGCTCACCGCCGCCCTGCTGGTGCTGCTCGGTATCGCCCTGGTGAGCCGCGCGCGCCGCCAGGAGAAGGCCATCTCGGAGCAGTACCAGCGCAACCAGGAGGCCATCCGCCGCCTCCTGGACGAGATGGGGGACCTGGCCGACGGGGATCTCTCGGTGGAGGCGACGGTGACCGAGGACATCACGGGCGCCATCGCCGACTCCATCAACTACGCCATCGAGGCGATGCGGGAGGTGGTCCAGTCCATCAACGACACGGCGGAAGAGGTGTCGAAGTCCTCGCAGGAGACCCAGGCCACCATCATGCACCTAGCGGAGGCGGCCGAGCACCAGCGTGACGAGATCACCGGCGCCAGCGCCACCATCGACAAGATGACCGCCGCCCTGGTGGAGATGGAGGGCACCGCCATGCGGTCGGCGGAGGTGGCGCAGCGCTCCGTGGAGCTCGCCGGCAAGGGCGGTGAGGCGGTGCGCCGCACCATCCACGGCATGGACAACATCCGCGAGCAGATCCAGGAGACCTCCAAGCGGATCAAGCGCTTGGGCGAGAGCTCCCAGGAGATCGGCAACATCGTGGAGCTCATCGAGGACATCGCCGACCAGACCAACATCCTGGCGCTCAACGCCGCCATGCAGGCGGCTATGGCCGGCGAGGCGGGACGCGGCTTCGCGGTGGTGGCCGATGAGGTGCAGCGGCTGGCCGAACGTTCCGCCAACGCCACCAAGCAGATCGAGGCGCTGGTGCAGACCATCCAGGCGGATACCAAGGAGGCGGTCAGCTCCATGGAGTCCAGCACCACAGAGGTGGTCAGTGGCGCCGGGCTCGCGGAGGATGCCGGTGCTGCGCTCCAGGAGATCGAGACGGTGTCCCAGGAGATCGCCGAGATCATCACCCGGCTGGCCGCCTCGGCACAGGCCGAGTCGGCCGAGGCGCGGCAGCTCAACGACACCATGGGCGTCATCCAGGAGATCACCCAGCAGACCACCGACAGCAGCAGCAACGCGGCGGAAGCGATCGGGGAGCTGGCCCAGAAGATCAACCAGCTGCGCCAGTCCGTGGCCGGTTTCGTGCTGCCGGAGAAGTGATCCAACAGCCGTCCCGTCAGTCGAGGGAAATTGGATGAACGAAGTCGAAAAACCCGATTACGCCACTCTGCGCTGGGTCAAGGAGGGACTGGATGAGACCGTCCAGCTGGCCCGGCAGGCGCTTGAAGCCTACGAGGAGGCCGGGTTTCAGGGAGACGCCATAGGCACCTTCCTCGAGCGGGTCCACCAGCTGCTCGGTACCCTGCGCATGGTGCAGGTCTACGGCGGCGCCATGCTCGTGGAGGAGATGGAGCAGGTGGGCAGGCTGCTGGAGGAGGGCGCGCTGGAGGGCAGCGAGCGCCTGGCCGAGTCGCTCATGCTGGGGTTGGTGCAGCTGCCCGGCTACCTGGAGCGGCTGGAAAAGGGCGAACCGGACATCCCCCTGGTGCTGCTGCCGGTGCTCAACGACCTGCGGGCGGCCCGCGGTGTGGCACCGGCCTCCGAGGTGGTGCTCTACGCGCCCAACCTGAACCGCGTGGTGGAGCGGGAGCCGGTCATTCCCGGTTCCGGAAACGCCGACATCCCCGCGCTGGTGAAGCAACAGCGCACCCGCTATCACCACGGCCTGCTGGCCTGGTACCGGGGAGAAGGGGAAGAAGAGGGGTTGCAGCTGGTGTTGGACGTGGTCCGGCGCGTGAACGCCGTGGCGGGAACCCGCCGCCTGCGCCGCCTCATGGACTCCGCCGAGGCCCTGGTGATCACCCTGATGGACGGGGAATTCGCCGCCGACGACGAAGTGAAACAGCTTTTCAGCCGGCTCGATCGTGTCTTCAAGACGCTGATCGAAAAGGGTGAGGAGGCTTCCATGGAGCAGTTCCCCATGGACCTGCTCAAGAACATTCTCTACTTCGTTTCCCGTTCCCATTCCACGGATCCCGTGGTGCAGTCGGTGAAGCGTACGGCCGATCTGGCCAACAGTTTCCCGGAGCAGATGCACCATGCCGCCGAGGAGCGGCCGGCCGCCGCCGACGGCAGCGTGTTGTCTGCGGTTTCCGCCGAGCTGCTCGGTGATCTCGGGTTGATCCAGGAGGGCCTGGACCTCTACATCCGGGGTGACCGGGAAGAGCTCGAACGGCTCCGCGGCCTCGCCGACCGCCTGCACAAGGTGGCGGACACCCTGGGCATGCTCGGCAAGGGGATGTTGCGCGAGAAGCTGCTGCAGGTGGTGGAGGTGCTGGCGGAGATCGAGTCGGGCCGACTGCAGCCGGACGACGACCAGCTCATGCAGATCGCCACGACCCTGGTCCAGGCGGAGAGTGCCCTGGGCGGGGGAGAGACGAGCGGGGCGACCGGCGACATCGGGGCCCAGGAGCCCGAGGCCGAACGCGAGGCCAGGGACAGGGCCGTGATCCGGGAAGCCTCGGTGGAGTTCTCGCGCATCAAGGAAGGCCTTGAACGCTACCTCCACGATTTTTCGGAGAGCGGGCGCCTGCACGACGTGGCCGGCGACGTGCACAAGTTGGCGGGGGTTTTCAGTGTCATCGACCTGGAGGCGGTGGCGGGTCTGCTCAAGCTGGTGGAGCCGGAGCTGGAACGGCTTGCCGGGGGGGAACTCGAACTGACCCCCCAGCAGCGGGGCGCGTTGGTGGATTTCTTCGCGGCACTGGACTACTACCTCGAGGCGCGTCTGGACGGGCGCAGCAATCTGGACGAGATCCTGGACCAGGCCTCCGTATCCCTGCGCCGGCTCACCACGGAGGCCGAGGCCGCGGAGGGCGAGGTGCACCCCGAGTTCATGGAGGAGCCGGAGAGACGGCAGTCCGTGGATGCCAAGGTCGTGCCCCTCTACGGAGACGCCACCGGCCTGGAACAGGAAGAGCCTGAAGAGGAGCCGCCTGAAACCGAAGAAGCGGTGGACGAGGAGCCGGGAGAACCTGCGGCCGTGGTCGCCGGGGAGCGGGGCGAGGAAGAAGAGGCGGCGGCAGAAGCGGAAGAACCGGTGGAAGAGCCGTCGGTCCTGGTAGAGATGGACAAGATCGACCCGGAGATCTTCGACATCTTCATGGAGGAGGCGGGCGAGGAGCTGGAGGTCATCAACGAACAGTATCCGAAGTGGCGGGCCGATCTCTCCGATGAGAACGCGCTCCAGACCTTCCGCCGTTCCTTCCACACGCTGAAGGGGAGCGGCCGCATGGTGGGCGCCATGGTGATCGGTGAGTTCGCCTGGGCCGTGGAAAACCTGCTCAACCGCGTCATGGACGGTACCGTGCCGGCCGATCCGGAGGTGCTCGCCTACCTCGACGAGGCGGTGGCTGCCGTGCCCGTTCTCGTCGAGGCGCAGAGGACGGGAACGCCGGCCAGGGTGGACGTCGCCGCTCTCCAGGCGCGCGGTTTCGAGCTGGCGGAGCCGCGGGAGCGGGTGGAGGAGATGCCGGCGGAAGAGGTGGCGGAGGAGGTCCTGGAGGAGGTCCCGGAGGAGGCCGGTGAATTCACCGGAGAGGTACCGGAGCTGCCGCCCCCCGCCATCGTCCTGGACGAAGACCTCCATTCCATCTTCCATACCGAATCCGAAACCCACCTGGAGGTGCTGAAGCAGTTCCTCGACGGTTGCGACGAAGGCTGCCAGGTGACCGGCGAGGTGGTGCGTGCACTGCACACCCTGCGGGGCAGTTCCCATCTCGCCGAGGTGGAGCCCATGGCGGTGCTCGCCGGGGAGATGGAGATCTACTGCAACCACCTGCACCAGCTCGCCCACCCCTGCGGAGCGGAGGAGCTTGGCCTGATCCGCGAATTCCACGGGGTCATGAACGAGATGCTTGGCGCCATCAACCGGCCGGGGAGCGAACTGCCCGACTGGGAGGCGCTGGTGGAGGCCATGCGGGCGGCGGACCGGGCGTTGCCGGAGGTGATGTCGGACCTCGAGCCGGTGAGCGACAGCGAACTGCTGCAGGAGCCTGCGCCTGAACGAGAGATCGTCACCGCTTTCATGGAAGAGGCGGCCGAGATCCTGGAGCGCCTGGACGGGACGTTGCAGCAGTGGCTGGAAGGCGACGGCGCGGGGGTGCCGGTGGAGGAGATGCGCCGGGACGTGCACACGTTGAAAGGGGGCGCGCGCATGGCCGGGCTGATGCCCCTGGGCGACCTGGCGCAGGGCCTCGAGGCTTTCTTCGAGGCGCTGGAGCAGAGCGGCGGCGAGGTGGACCCCGATACCAGGCAGCGGGTGCGGCGGCTGGTGGAGGCCATGGAGGATGCGCTCGACGCGTTGCATCTCAATGGCAAGCTGCCGGACCTGACCGCGCGGATTGCGGAGGCGGGAGAGCTGGCCGCCGGCATGGAGGCCCTGGTGCCCGCCGGGGAGCCGGAGGAGAGCGAGGAGCTCATCCCCCAGGAGCCGGAGTCCATTCTGCTGTCGGAGGGCTGGGAAGGCGAGAGCGAATATCACCCCGAGTCGGCCTCCCTTCCGGGAAGGGAGGAGGCCGTTCTTCCGGCGCGGGAGGAACCGACCCCGGCCGAGCCCGCCGTCGATCCCGAGCTGCTGGAGCTGTTCCTGGAAGAGGCCGGCGAGATCATGGAACGGCTGGAGGAGCATCTCGGCGAATGGGAGCAGGAGATCACCTCCGGCGAGGCCATCGACGGCCTGATGCGCAACCTGCACACGCTCAAGGGCAATGCCCGTTTCGCCGGCCTCTTCGCCATGGGGGATCTCAGCCACGCGCTCGAGTCCCTCTTCGAGAACCTGGCGGAAGGCGGCCTGCAGCCGGACGAGCGCCTGGTGCCGCTGGTCCGCCAGGGGGTCGACCGGCTCGAGAACAGCATCGAGCTGCTGCAGCGCAACAGCGCGCCGCCGGACCTGGCCGAC
This sequence comes from Sedimenticola sp., assembly GCA_027038775.1. Taxonomy (GTDB): domain Bacteria; phylum Pseudomonadota; class Gammaproteobacteria; order Chromatiales; family Chromatiaceae; genus Thiolapillus. Next base: position 16,702 of record JALWGP010000403.1, read on the forward strand.
ATCACCGGGGCCATCGAGTCCGCGGCGGCCGGAAGGCCGTGGGAGCTGCCGGCCGCCACCGGCGAGTCGGAGTTCACCGCCTTCTCCGAGACCAGCATGACGGCGGCTTCCTCCGAGATGGGCCGGGAACCCTCCAGCCTGCAACCGGAGCAGGACTCTTCCTTCATCCTGAATTCCCAGGTGCTGACCGATTCCGAGCTGCTGGGTGAAACCGAGCTGGGCGGCGAAGAGCGGGTGATCCCCTTCCCGGCGGAGGGCGTGCGCAAGCGCCGGGACCGCCAGCGCCCGCCGCCGCTGAGGGCCGAGGAGGAACAGGCCGACAAGGGGGAACGGGTGCGGGTGCTGGCCGAGCTGCTCGACCAGCTGGTCAACAACGCCGGCGAGGTGAGCATCTACCGGGCCCGCCTCGAACGGCAGAACATGCGCGTGCAGCACAACCTGGAGGAGCTCAACACCACCATCTCCCGCCTGCGCGCCCAGCTGCGAGCCCTGGAGCTGGAGACCGAGGCGCAGATCCGCTCCCGTCACGAGAGGGAGCAGGAGGACAAGAAATACGAGGATTTCGATCCGCTGGAGATGGACCGCTACTCCACTCTGCAGCAGCTCTCCCGGGCGCTGTCGGAGACCATCAGCGATCTCTCCAACATCGGGGAGTCCCTGAGCGAGCAGATGCGCGACGCCGACACCCTGCTGCTGCAGCAGGCGCGGGTCACCAACGACCTGCAGGATGGACTCCTGCGCAGCCGCATGGTGCCCTTCAAGCGGCAGGCCTCCCGCCTGCAGCGGGTGGTGAGGCAGACGGCCCACACCCTGGGCAAGAAGGCCGAGCTGGACGTGATCGGGGCCGAGGGAGAGATCGACCGCACCATTCTCAACCGTATCATGGGGCCGTTGGAGCACCTCCTGCGCAACGCGGTGGCCCACGGCATCGAGCCTCCGCAGAAGCGTGAAGAGCTGGGCAAGCCCAAGACCGGCAAGGTGTCGCTGGTGCTGGCGCGGGAGGGAAGCGAGGTGGTGCTCACCATCTCCGACGACGGTGCCGGCCTGGACGCCGCCGCCATCCGCAGGAAGGCGGTCCAGAGCGGTCTGCTGGAGGAGCAGGCCGAGGTGGACGAGGAGACCCTCTACCAATTCATCCTGCAGCCCGGTTTCACCACCGCGGCAGAGGTGACCCAGGTGGCCGGGCGGGGCGTGGGCATGGATGCCGTGGTGGCCGAGATCAAGCAGCTCGGCGGCTCGCTGGAGATCATGTCCCAACAGGGCCGGGGCAGCAGCTTCGTCATCCGGTTGCCCTTCACCCTGGCCATTTCGGAGGCGCTGCTGGTGGAAGTGGCGGAGGACGTCTACGCCATTCCCCACGGCTCCACCGAGGTGATTATCCGCGTCTCCCGCGAGGACCTGCTGGCCTGTTACCAGGGGCGCTCCGAAGGAATCGAGTACGGCGGGCACCTCTACCCGGTGCGCTACCTGGGGTCGCTCCTGGGTATCGCCGAGCCGGTGGTTCCGGACAACGCCAAGTGGGTGCCCCTGCTGCTGGTACGGGCCGGCGAGCAGCGCATGGCCATCCAGCTGGACCGTCTCATCGGCAACCAACAGGTGGTGGTGAAGTCCATCGGCGGACAGCTGGCCGGGGTGCGCTGGTTCACCGGCGGAACCATCCTGGCCGATGGCAAGATCGCGCTTCTGCTGGACGTGAACGCGGTGGTCCGCTCCGCCGCCATGGCCCAGGCCGCCGCTACTCCTGCCGTTCCCGAAGAGGAGGAGCGGGGCATCACCGTGATGGTGGTGGACGACTCCATCACGGTGCGCAAGGTGACCAGCCGGTTGCTGGAGCGGCATAACATGCAGGTGCTGACGGCCAAGGACGGAGTGGATGCCATCACCGTGCTGCAGGACCGCAAGCCCGACGTGATGCTGCTCGACATCGAGATGCCGCGCATGGACGGCTACGAGCTGGCCCGTCACATCCGCAACACGCCCGAGCTGGAGGATATCCCCATCATTATGATCACCTCGCGCACCGGCGAGAAGCACCGTAACCGCGCGCTGGAGCTGGGCGTGGACCGCTACCTGGGAAAGCCCTATCAGGAGACCGACCTGCTGGAGAACATCTACGAACTGCTGGGAGAAAGGGTCTATGGGTGAAGGAGTGGAAGAGGTGTCGGAAGTCCAGGGCCTGCTCATTCCCCAGCGCCAGGCACCGCTGCTGCTGCCGTCGGCCTCGGTCATTGAGATCATCGGCTACCGGGAACTGGTGCGCGACGAGGGTGACGCACCCGCCTGGATGCTGGGTCGTTTCGAGTGGCGGCACCTGATGCTTCCGCTGATCTCCATGGAGCGGCTGCTGGGCGTGGAGCGTCAGCAGCGTCGCGGGCGCAAGCGGATCATCGTCATTCACGTCTTCGATGACCGGCTGGAACACCCCTTCGTTGGCGTGGACGCCACCGGCATGCCGCGGCTGGTGAACATCAACGATGCTTCCCTGGAGGTGGAGGCCGGGGAGGCGTGGCCGTCCGACTGGCCGGTGCTCTACAAGGTGAAGATCCAGGAGACGGAGGCGCTGGTGCCGGATCTCGACCGCCTGGGCGCCCTGGCCGCCTCCCTCGAGCAGGCCGCGGCCTGAAGCCTGTTCAGCGGAAGTCCCCCCAGAGCACCTGGGCGGCGGCCAGGGCCGCCAGTGGCGCCGTCTCGGTGCGCAGCACCCTCGGTCCCAGGCGGACCCCGGTGCAGCCCCCGGCATAGGCGAGATTGCGTTCTTCCTCGTTCAGCCCTCCTTCCGGACCGATCAGGAAGGTGAGCCGTTCTCCCGGTGCAGGCAGCTGCGGCAGGGAGGATTCCGCCCGGGGGTCCAGCAGCAGGACCGGTGGGGCGGCCCGCTCGAGCCATGCCGCCAGCCGCAGGGGCGCGTGCAGTTGCGGCAGGTAGCGACGTCCCGACTGCTCGCAGGCGCTCCTCACCACGCCGTGCCAATGTGCCATCCGCTTCTCCAGCCGCTTTCCCTCCAGCCGCACCACGGTGCGTTCCGTGAAGAGGGGCTGCAGGCCGGTCACGCCCAGCTCCACCGCCTTCTGCAGGGCGTAATCCATGCGTTCGCCGCGTGAGATGCCCAGCGCCAGGTGAAACGCCAGGGGAGGTGGCGGCTCCACTGCTCCCGCATCCAGGATCTCCGCCTGCGCGGTTCCCTTGCGCAGGTGTGTCAGCCGCGCCAGGTAGTCGCGCCCGTCCCGTCCGTTGAAGAGGAGGATCTGCGCCCCCTCGCGCAGCCGTAGCACTTGCAGCAGGTGGCGGACGACGCGCTCCGGTAGCTCGACGCGCCCGCCCGGTGCCAGGGGAAGGTCGACGTGGTTACGCGGCAGGCGCACTGCCGGCCAGTCCCAGCCGTTCGCAGATGGCCAGGGTGGCCGCCGACTGGTTCATGGTGTAGAAGTGGAGGCCCGGGGCGCCGCCGTCGAGGAGGTTGCGGCACAGCCCGGTGACCACGTCCAGGCCAAACTCGAAGAGACCCTCGGTGTCGTCCCCGAAGGCCTCCAGCCGTTTGCGCAGCCAGCGCGGGATCTCGGCGCCGCAGGCGTCGGAGAAGCGGGCCAGGTTGACGTAGTTGGTGATGGGCATGATGCCGGGCACGATGGGAATGGTGATGTTCCGCTTCGCGCAGTCGTCGAGGAAACGCCAGTAGGCGTCCGGGTTGTAGAAGTACTGGGTGATGGCACCCTGGGCGCCCGCCTCCACCTTGCGCCTGAAGTTGTCCAGGTCCTGCCAGGCGCTGGGCGCCTGGGGGTGGAACTCGGGGTAGGCGGCCACCTCGATCTGGAACTCGCCGGGGAAGTTGGCCTGGATGAAGGCCACCAGCTCGTTGGCGAAGTTGAACTCGCCCAGCCCGCCCAGGCCCGCTCCGGAAGGGAGGTCGCCGCGCAGGGCCACGATGCGCCGGATCCCCTCGTTGCGGTAGCGGTTGAGGATGTCGAGGATCTC
>JALWGP010000404.1 GCA_027038775.1 Sedimenticola sp.
CCGCCGGCCTGGACCTGTCCATCGGCGAGTTCGACGAGGTGGGCACCACCATCAAGGAGTTCGCCCGCGAGGATGCCACCGTGGTGGTGGGTACGGTGATCGATCCCGAGATGCACGACGAGCTGCGCGTCACCGTGGTGGCCACCGGCCTGGGCGAGGAGGAGGTGGTGAAGGTGAACCGCCCCGAGATCGAGGTGGTCAGGCCGCCCCGTGCCGTGACGGCCGACGACGAGGAAGGGGAAGAGGCCGGCGTCCCCGTTGCAGCGAAGAAGGACCCCTATGCCGAGATGGAGATCCCCACGGCCATCCGTCGCCGCCAGCAGGAGCAGCGCCGCGTGGCTGGCGGGGCGGCCCAGCCCGCGGAGAAGCCGGATCTCGACTACCTGGACATTCCCGCTTTCCTGCGCCGCCAGGCCGACTGAAGTGGACGACGGCGGCTGCAGCGGCTCCGGAAGAGGAAGCCCCCAGGGAGCCGGGAATGCCAACTCTTTCTCTCCCAACGGGTTTGCATTGGGAGGGGAAAGGGGGTAGATTAGGGAAATCCCTGAGTCGATCTCATGGGTTTCCCGGGGAGAAATGGCTGGCCCGACGGCCGGAAGATCCCAAGAACAACGAAATCTGGCCAGGAGCCGGGCGGTGGAGAACCAGGGCTGATGATCAAGCAACGTACACTCAAGAACGTCATTCGTGCCACGGGGGTGGGGCTGCATACCGGTGAAAAGGTGTTTCTCACCCTCCGCCCGGCGGCGCCGGATACCGGGATCGTCTTCCGCCGCGTGGACCTGGACGAACCGGTGGACATCCCGGCCACGGCGGCCAACGTGGGTGACACCCGCCTCTCCACCACCCTGGTGAAGGACGGCATCAAGATCTCCACCGTGGAGCACCTGCTTTCCGCCTTTGCCGGGCTGGGCATCGACAACGCCTACGTGGACGTGAGCGCACCCGAGGTGCCCATCATGGACGGCAGCGCCGGTCCCTTCGTCTTCCTGATCCAGTCGGCGGGCGTGGAGGAGCAGAACCGGCACAAGAGGTTCATCCGCATCAAGGAGACCGTGGAGGTGCGCGACGGCGACAAGTACGCCCGCTTCGAACCCTTCAACGGCTTCAAGGTGAGCTTCGGCATCGACTTCGACCACCCGGTCTTCACCGAGGAGACCCGGTTCGCCAGCATCGACTTCTCCTCCACCTCTTTCGTCAAGGAGGTGAGCCGCGCCCGCACCTTCGGCTTCCTGCGTGAGATCGAGATGCTGCGCGAGCGGAACCTGGCGCTGGGCGGCAGCATGGACAACGCCATCGTGGTGGACGACTACCGGGTGCTCAACGAGGACGGGCTGCGTTACGAGGACGAGTTCGTCAAGCACAAGATTCTCGACGCCATCGGCGACCTCTACCTGCTGGGGCACAGCCTGATCGGCGCCTTCTACGGCTACAAGTCGGGTCACGCGCTCAACAACAGGCTGCTGAACAAGCTGGTGGCGACACCAGAGGCCTGGGAAGAGGTGACCTTCGACGAGGAGGACGGGCTGGCGCCCATCTCCTACATCGCTCCGGTGCACGCCTCCTGAACGGAGGTCACCGTTTCAGCAGCGCCCTGAGCTCCTCGTCCTCGATGGCCTCGGGGAGAATGTGGCGCTGGCCGGTGACCCGGCGGACGTGGTCCCGCCGTGTACGCCCTTCCGGAGCCAGGACCCGCACGCTGACCCTGTCCAGGCGGGGCGCCTGGGCGCGGAGGCCCTTCAGCAGGGCGGGGGCGTGGAACCGCAGGCGGCTGTGCCACGCGGGCGAGTCCACGTGCAGGATGAGTTCCCGGCCCCGGATGCGGGCATGGAGGCAGTGGGTGGCCAGGGGCCCGGGAAGTTGCGAACGGATTTCCGCCAGCAGCGCCTGCTGCCGGGCGAGCATGCGGACAAGGTGATCCAGGTGGCGGCTGTTTTCCAGCAGGTGGGAAACTTTGTCGGGTTTTCGGGTCAAAAGATTTTGGTTTTCAGGAAATTTCATCAAGTCTAAACCATGGCGGCGAACGGCGACAACGAATCCACGGCGACTTCGCTCCTGACGAAGGGCGTGCTGGCAGTGACGCTGGTGGCCGCCGTGGCCGTGGGCGCCTACCAGCTGGGCAGCCGGCAGGCGGCCACCGGGCGGCAGGAGCAGCTGGCCGCCGAGCTGAAGAAGCAGCTGGCCGAGGAGAAGGCCAGGCTGCGGGCCCTTCGCTCCCGCATGGAAGCCGAGCTGGACGCCCTGGCCCTGCGCCTGGGCAGCCTGCGGGCGCACATGCTGCGCCTGGACGCCCTGGGCGAGCGGCTGGTGAAGAAGGGCAAGCTGGACGCAGAGGAGTTCGACTTCAGCCGGGAGCCGCCGCTGGGTGGCGTGGACGGCAACGCGGTGGAGAACGCAGCCACCCTCGACATCTCCGAGGAACTGAAACAGCTCGACCGCAGTCTCAAGGATCGCGAGCACAAGCTGGAACTGCTCGAGGAGCTGCTGATGCAGCGTGAGCTCAGCGAGCAGGTGAGGATTTCGGGCCGTCCGGTGAAGCAGGGCTGGATCTCCTCCGGCTATGGCCGCCGCACCGATCCCTTCACCGGCAAAAAGCGGTTCCACCGCGGCATCGACTTCGCCGGCAAGGCGGGCAGCGAGGTACTGGCGGTGGCGGCCGGCGTGGTGGTCGAGTCGAAATGGGAGAAGGGGTACGGCAACGTGGTGGAGATCCGCCACGCCGACGGTTACATCACCCACTACGCGCACAACCGCGAGAACCTGGTGAAGGTGGGCGACCGGGTGGAGAAGGGCGAGACCATCGCCATCATGGGTTCCACCGGCCGTTCCAGTGGTCCCCACGTCCATTTCGAAGTGCGCCGCAACGGCAAGATCATCAATCCCTCCCGCTTCATCCGGCGGGGGTGAGTCCTCCTCCCTCCGTCTCGCCGATTCCCGGTAAGACCGGGCATATTGCGGTATCATTCCCCAATTTTCAGTGGATTCCGAAGGTGGAAGGAGTCCGGGTCAAGTTCCGTTTCCGGAAGGTTCCGACATAGATGTTCAACAAGATTGCAAAAAAGATCTTTGGCAGCCGCAACGACCGGCTGATCAAGGCCATGTCCAGGGAGGTGGAGAAGATCAACGCCCTGGAACCCGCCATGGAGGCGCTCTCCGACGAGGAGCTCCAGGCAAAAACCGCCGAGTTCAAGGAGCGCCTGGCCCAGGGGGCTTCCCTCGACGACCTGCGGGTGGAGGCCTTCGCCGTGGTGCGCGAGGCGAGCCGGCGGGTGCTGGGCATGCGCCACTTCGACGTGCAGCTCATCGGTGGCATGGTGCTGCACCAGGGCAAGATCGCCGAGATGCGCACCGGCGAGGGCAAGACCCTGGTGGCGACGCTGGCGGTCTACCTCAACGCCCTGGAGGGAAAGGGCGTGCACGTGGTGACGGTGAACGACTACCTGGCGCGCCGGGACGCCGCCTGGATGGGCCGCCTCTACCATTTCCTGGGCATGAGCACCGGGGTGATCAACTCCTCCGGCGGTATGGGACCCGACTCCAGCTCCTACCGCTTCGATCCCGACTGGGACGGCAGCGAGAACGGCCACCGCTTCCTGCGCAACGTGAGCCGCAGGGAGGCCTACGACGCCGACATCACCTACGGTACCAACAACGAGTTCGGCTTCGACTACCTGCGTGACAACATGGCCTTCGAGGCGGACCAGCGGGTGCAGCGGCGCCACTTCGCGGTGGTGGACGAGGTGGACTCCATCCTCATCGACGAGGCGCGTACGCCGCTCATCATCTCCGGTCCCGCCGAGGACAGCTCCGAGCTCTACAGGAAGGTCAACGAGATTCCGCCGCGCCTCACGCGCCAGGAGCCCATTACCAACGAGGAGGGCAAGCCCGACTTCGGCCCCGGCGACTACGCCGTGGACGAGAAGGCGAAGCAGGTGTTCCTCAGCGACGAGGGGCACGAGCACGTGGAGGAGATGCTCATCGAGATGGGGCTGCTGGACCCGAACACCAGCCTCTACGATCCCTCCAACATCATGCTCATGCACCACGTGATGGCGGCCCTGCGCGCCCACGTGCTGTTCCAGAAGAACGTGGACTATATCGTGCGCGACGGCCAGGTGATCATCGTGGACGAGTTCACCGGCCGCACCATGCCGGGTCGGCGCTGGTCCGAGGGGCTGCACCAGGCGGTGGAGGCCAAGGAAGGGGTGCCCATCCAGCAGGAGAACCAGACGCTCGCCTCCATCACCTTCCAGAACTACTTCCGTCTCTACGACAAGCTGGCCGGCATGACCGGAACCGCCGACACCGAGGCCTACGAGTTCCAGCAGATCTACGGTCTGGAGGTGGTGGTGATCCCCACCAACCGGCCCATGATCCGCGAGGACCAGACCGACCTGGTCTACCTCACCCAGAAGGAGAAGTTCAAGGCGATCATCGAGGACATCCGCGACTGCGTGGAGCGGGGACAGCCGGTGCTGGTGGGCACCGCCTCCATCGAGGTCTCGGAAATGCTCTCGGAGATGCTGAAGAAGGAGGGCATCGAGCACCAGGTGCTCAACGCCAAGCACCACGAGCGCGAGGCGCGCATCGTGGCCGAGGCGGGCAAGCCGGGCGCGGTGACCATCGCCACCAACATGGCCGGCCGCGGCACCGACATCGTGCTCGGCGGCAACCTGGAGATGGAGCTGGACGAGCTGGGGCCCGACGCCACCGAAGAGCAGAGGGAGGCGCTGCGCCAGGACTGGGAGAGGCGCCATCACCAGGTGCTGGAGGCGGGCGGCCTGCGTGTCATTGGCACCGAGCGCCACGAGTCGCGCCGCATCGACAACCAGCTGCGCGGCCGTTCGGGCCGCCAGGGCGATCCCGGTTCCAGCCGCTTCTACCTCTCCCTGGAGGACAACCTGATGCGCATCTTCGCCTCCGAGCGGGTGGGGGCGCTGATGCAGAAGCTGGGCATGAAGGAGGGCGAGGCCATCGAGCACCCCTGGGTCAACAAGGCCATCGAGAACGCCCAGCGCAAGGTGGAGGGGCGCAACTTCGACATCCGCAAGCAGCTCCTCGAATACGACGACGTGGCCAACGACCAGCGCAAGGTGGTCTACGAGCAGCGCAACGAGCTGATGGACTCCGACGACATCTCGGAGACCATTGCCAACCTGCGCCACGACGTGCTCATGGAGACCATAGACCGGTACATCCCGCCCCAGAGCATCGAGGAGCAGTGGGACGTTCCCGGCCTGGAAGAGGCGCTCAGGGAGCAGTTCGCCCTGGAACTGCCCATCCAGCAGTGGCTGGACGAGGACGACTCGCTCCACGAGGAGACCCTGCGCCGCAAAATCCTGGAGGAGCTGGAGAAGCGCTACGCCGAGAAGGAGGCGCTCATCGGCCCCGAGCAGATGCGTTACCTGGAGAAGGCGGTGATGCTCCAGACCCTGGACCAGCACTGGAAGGAGCATCTGGCGGCCATGGACTACCTGCGCCAGGGCATCCACCTGCGCGGCTTCGCCCAGAAGAACCCCAAGCAGGAGTACAAGCGCGAGGCCTTCGAGATGTTCGCCGCCATGCTGGAGAACATCAAGCGGGAGGTGATCGAGATCCTCAGCAAGTTCGAGCTGGAGGAGGCGCCCCCCATGGAGGCGCCGCCGCCTGCGGAATTCGAGTTCCGGCACGAAGAGTTCTCCGGCCTCGCCGGCGAGGAACCCGGGGAAGGTGCGGAACCCGCGGAACGCCCGGCGCAGCCCTACGTGCGCGAGGGGCGCAAGGTGGGCCGCAACGAACCCTGTCCCTGCGGCTCCGGCAAGAAGTACAAGCGCTGCTGCGGCCAGCTCCAGTAGGAGCGGCGCCCTCGCCGCGAATGGTTTGAAATTCGGCCCGGGGGCGGGCCTTCAGCGGGCAACGATTACGACTGAAACCAATGACAGATTCGTCCATCCAACCCGTTCCCGGTCTCCGCCTGGCCGCCACCGCCGCCGGCATCCGCTACCAGGGGCGGGACGACCTGGTGGTCATGGAACTGGCGGAGGGGAGCACCACCGCGGCGGTCTTCACCCGCAATGCCTTCTGCGCCGCGCCGGTGACGGTCGAACGTGAGCACCTTCGAAAGGCGTCGCCCCGCTACCTGCTGATCAACTCGGGCAACGCCAATGCGGGCACCGGCGATGCGGGTCTCACCGCCTGCCGCGAGACCTGCCGCCTGCTGGCCGCCGCCGGCGGTGTGCCCATGGACCGGGTGCTGCCCTTCTCCACCGGCGTCATCGGCGAGGATCTGCCCACCACTCCCTTCGCCCGCGCCATTCCCGGCCTGCTTGCCGGCCTGGACGAGTCCGGCTGGCCTGCCGCGGCGGCGGCCATCATGACCACCGATACCGTGCCCAAGCTGGCCAGCCGGCAGGTGGAGATCGACGGCCGCACCATCACCGTCACGGGCATGGCCAAGGGATCGGGCATGATCCGCCCCGACATGGCCACCATGCTCGCCTACCTGG
>JALWGP010000405.1 GCA_027038775.1 Sedimenticola sp.
CGTCAGCGCCCCTCCACCCCTGCCGGGGGGGCCCGACGGCGGTTGGCTCTACTCGCCGCCCACGCCCTCGTAGCTCAGCCGGATAGAGCAACCGCCTCCTAAGCGGTAGGTCGGACGTTCGAATCGTCTCGAGGGCGCCATTCACCGCCCATCGTACAGGCCGCAGGCCCGGCAGTGGGCCCGCCTGACCTTCTCCCGCAGCTCCCCCGGCTCCAGCACCTCCACCTCGGGGCCATGGCGCAGGATGTCCATGACCAGCTCGGTGTCGCTGGAGTAGGGAACGGTGAGCAGGTAACGCCCCGCCTCGTCGAAACGCCCCTCCTGCTCCGAATGCCACCGCTCCCGGGAGACCCAGCGCGAGGCCTCCCGGGAGAAGCGCAGCACCGCTTTCCGGGTCTGCTTGCCGGAAAAGATGCCGTAGCCGGCCCGCACCACCTCGTCCAGTTCCGCTTCCGGCACCTCCCGGGCCGGCTTCTCCAACGGTTCCACCCCCTCGATGGCGTCCACGGCAAAGCTGCGCAGCCCCTTCCTGAGATGGCACCAGGCGTCCAGGTACCAGTTGTCGCGGTAGTGGACGAGGCGCTGGGGCGACACCTCGCGGGGGATGGTCTCGTCCCGCCCCCGGTGATGGTGGTGCAGGAGCAGGCGCCGGCGCTGGAGCAGCCCGCTGGCGATGGTCTCGAACACCGCCGGGTCCACGGGCCGCTCGGCCAGCCGCGTGATGCGGATGCGGCGGGCGATCTCCCCGGCGCTGTGATCGCCCTGCTCCAGCAGGTTTCGGATGCGGCGCCGCAGGGGCTGGATGTGGGGACCGAGAAGGCCGGGCTGGAGGTTGCTCAGCAGGTGTTCCATGGTGAGCAGGGCATGCACCTCGGAGGCGTTGAACCAGAGCCCGGGCAGGGAGAATCGCTCGCCTTCCTCGTAGCGGTAGCCGCCCAGGGCACGGTCCCAGACGATGGGCGCGCCCAGCCGGTCGCGCATGTACTCCAGGTCCCGCTTGACGGTGGCGCGGGATACTTCCAGCTCCTCCATCATCCGGGCCAGGGGGATGGCGCGCCGGCTGCGCAGCAGGCGGTCGATGACGAGGAACCGCTCGGTGCGTTCCATCCCCTTTTCAGTGGGCCAATCGGGATTTCAGCTTTTCCAGGTCCAGGGCATCCAGGTAGGCCTTCACCGGACCATCGTCCTCTAACCCGGTGCCGGTGACCTGCACCAGGATGCGTCCCCCCGCCAGCAGCAGGGTCGCCTCCCAGTCCCGGCTTCCCGGTTCGTGTTTCATCAGGCCCCGTTCCCCCTTGTGGCGGAACACCTTGGTGGAGGGATCGCCCTGCAGCATCATGGGATTGGCCAGCATCATGGCGAACATCTGGATCATGGGGGAGTCAGCCACCACCTCGATGGTCACCTGTTCACCGCTCTCCCTGTAATAGGTGCGGTTCAGGGCGCTGCCGGCCATGCCCATCATGGCCATGGACTGGGCCTGGGCCTCCTCCGCCTGCCAGCCGGGCAGCGGATCGGGCAGCAGCTTGCGGTCCTGTTCGCTGATTTTTTCCTGGATCTCGGCAATGGCGAAATTGAGTTCCTCCACCGCCTTACGGTATTCGCCGGCTTCATAGGCCGCCTTGCCGGCGTCGATCTGCTCGGTGACCGAGTCGGCGGCAGCGGCCAGGGGCAGCCCGAGCAGGAAGAGGATCAAATGAGATTTTTGCAACATGACGACTGCACTCCTTGCAGGTTCCAGTGGGTCGGGAAAGGTTTGAGTATACCTGTGAAGGCCGGCGGCGCCCATGAGAAAAGGGGCCCGCAGGCCCCTTTCGGCGCGTCAGGCGGGAAGGCTCACTCGCCCTCGCCCACGGCCTTCATGCTCAGGCGGATGCGGCCCTGCTTGTCCACCTCCAGCACCTTCACCTTGACCACGTCGCCCTCGGCAAGCTTGTCGCTCACCTTCTCCACGCGCTCGTCACTGATCTGGGAGATGTGGACCAGGCCATCCTTGCCGGGCAGGATGTTGACGAAGGCCCCGAAATCCATGATCTTGGCCACCTTGCCCTCGTACACCTTGCCCACCTCCACGTCGGCAGTGATCAGCTCCACCCGCTTGCGCGCCAGCTCGCCGGCGGCCTTGTCCACGGAGAAGATCTTCACCAGGCCGCTGTCGTCGAGGTCGATGGTGGCACCCGTCTCCTCGGTGATGGAGCGGATGGTGGCCCCCCCCTTGCCGATGACGTCGCGGATCTTGTCGGGGTGGATGCGGAAGGAGATGATGCGCGGCGCATGCTCGGACATCTCCTCGCGCGGCGCCGAGATGGCCTTGTTCATCTCGCCCAGGATGTGCAGGCGACCTTCCTTCGCCTGGTCGAGGGCGATCTGCATGATTTCGCGGGTGATGCCCTGGATCTTGATGTCCATCTGCAGGGCGTTGACCCCCTGCTCGGTTCCGGCCACCTTGAAGTCCATGTCACCCAGGTGATCCTCGTCGCCGAGGATGTCGGTGAGCACCGCGAACTGGTCCCCCTCCTTGATGAGCCCCATGGCCACGCCGGCCACGGGCGCCTTGATGGGCACCCCGGCGTCCATCAGGGAGAGGCTGGTGCCGCACACCGAGGCCATGGAGGAGGAACCGTTGGACTCGGTGATCTCGGAGACCACGCGGATGGAGTACGGGAACTCCTCGATGCTCGGCATCACCGCCAGCACGCCCCGCTTGGCCAGCCGGCCGTGGCCGATCTCGCGCCGCTTGGGGCTGCCCACCCGGCCGGTCTCGCCCACGCAGAAGGGCGGGAAATTGTAGTGGAGCATGAAACTCTCGCGGTAGGAGCGGTCCAGGGCGTCCACGATCTGGGCGTCGCGCTCGGTGCCCAGGGTGGTCACCACCAGCGCCTGGGTCTCACCGCGGGTGAAGAGCGCCGAACCGTGGGTGCGCGGCAGCAGGCCGGTCTTGATGGTGATGGGACGAACGGTCCTGGTGTCGCGGCCGTCGATGCGCGGCTCGCCGGCGAGGATACGGCCGCGCACGACGCGCTTCTTGAGCTTTTCGAAGGCGCCCTTGATCTCGTCCTCGCTCCAGCGGGGCTCCTCGCCGCCACCCAGCTTCTCCAGCACGCCCGCCTTGATCTCGTCCAGGCGGCCGTAGCGCTCCAGCTTGTCGGCGATCTTGTAGGCCTCGGTGACCTCCGCCTCGGCCGCCTCGGCCACCGCGGCGGCCAGTTCCTCGTCCTCCACCGGGGGTTCGAAGGGCCAGGGCTCCTTGCCCACTTCCGCGGCCAGCTCCTCGATGGCCTGGATGGCCACCTGCATCTGCTCGTGGCCGAAGAGCACGGCACCCAGCATCACCTCTTCCGGCAGCTCGCGCGCCTCGGACTCCACCATGAGCACGGCGTCTGCGGTACCGGCCACCACCAGGTCGAGGTCGGTCACTTCGCTCAGGCCCACTCCCGGGGGATTGAGCAGGTATTCCCCGTCTTTGTACCCCACCCGGGCGGCCCCGATGGGCCCCTGGAAGGGCAGCCCGGAGATGGCCAGGGCGGCCGAGGTGCCGAGGAGGGAGGGAATCTCCGGATCCACGTAGGGGTTGTGGGACATGACGGTGCAGATCACCTGCACCTCGTTGGTGAACCCCTTGGGAAAGAGCGGCCGGATGGGCCGGTCGATGAGCCGCGCGGTAAGCACCTCCTTCTCGGAAGGACGCCCCTCGCGCCGGAAGAAGCCACCGGGAATCTTGCCCGCGGCATAGGTCTTCTCCTGGTAGTCCACGGTGAGGGGGAAGAAATCCCGCCCCTCGATGGCTTCCTTGGAGCCCACCACGGTGCAAAGCACCACGGTGTCGCCCATGTTGATCATCACCGCGCCGTCGGCCTGGCGGGCGATCTCGCCCGTCTCCAGCGTCACCTTGTGATCGCCGAACTGGAATTCTTTCTTGATCGCTGTCACTTGGAAATCCTGAACTTGGTGGAAAATTAACGACGCAGGCCAAGACGCTTGATGAGCTCGCGGTAGCGCTCCACGTCCTTCCTCTTGAGATAGTCGAGCAGCTTGCGGCGGGCGTTGACCATGCGGATCAGCCCCTGGCGGGAGTGGTGATCCTTCTTGTGCTCCTTGAAGTGGGGCGTCAGGTCGTTGATGCGCCAGGTGAGCAGCGCCACCTGCACCTCGGTGGAGCCCGTGTCATTGGGGCCCTTGCCGTACTCCTCGATGATCTGTTTCTTGATCTCTGCGCTCATTGCCATGGTCTTTCTCCTTTCGTCGAAGGTCTTCCGCCGTGGTGGCGCCATCCGACAATGAGCTCAGACGGCGCCGGCGTAACAGAAAAGGCCGGGAATCCTCCCAGCCGTGTGAATGCAAATTATCCTATATCCGGCCTCATTTCGCCAGAAGGCGGCGCGGCGCCACGCGACCGTCGTCGTCGATCTCGCCCACGCCGATGAAGTGGCCATCCATGTCGTAGATGCGCACCCACCCCTCGGTGGGGGAGCGCGGCACCAGCACCGGCTGCCCCTGCTTCAGGTAGAAGGCCGAATCCGGGCCCAGGTGCACCTCCGGCCACTGGGCCAGGCCGGTGTCGATGGGCAGCAGCAGTTCGTCCAGCGCGGCCAGGCCGCCCTCTTCCGCCAGCGCCTCGAGCCGCTCCAGCGTGACCATGCCGCTCTCCCCGTAGGGCCCGACGCGGGTGCGCCGCAGGCCGACCACGTGGGCGCCCACGCCCAGGGCCCTGCCGATGTCCTCGGCCAGGGTGCGCACGTAGGTGCCCTTGGAGCAGTGCACGCGGATCTCGAACTCCGGGTTGTCGAAGTCGAGCAGCTCCAGCGCGTGGATGGTGATGGTGCGCGGCTGGCGCTCCACCTCCACGCCCTCGCGCGCAAGCTTGTAGAGGCGTTCGCCCTTGTGCTTCACCGCCGAGTACATGGGCGGCAGCTGCTGGACCTCGCCGCGGAAGCGCGGCAGCACCGCCTCCAGCGCCTCGCGGGTGATACCGCTGGCATCGTGGGTCTCGATCACCTCGCCCTCGGCGTCGGCAGTGGTGGTGACCTCGCCCAACTTCACCCGCACCAGGTACTCCTTGTCGGCGTCGAGCAGGAAGGCGGAGATGCGCGTGGCGTGTCCCAGGCAGATGGGCAACATACCGGTGGCCAGGGGATCCAGGCTGCCGGTGTGCCCCGCCTTGCGCGCCCGGTAGAGGCGCTTCACCTCCTGCAGGGCGGCGTTGGAGGTGACGCCCATGGGCTTGTCCAGCAACAGGATCCCACTGACGTCCCGTCCCGGGTTCCTGCGCCTACGCCTGGCCATCCTCGTCCTCCCTGCGGTCGCTCGCCACCGCCTTCTCGATGAGGGCGGAGAGGCGCTGCCCCTCCTCGATGGACCTGTCGTAGACGAAGTGGAGCTCGGGCACGGTGCGCAGCTTCATGATCTGCCCCAGGCGCTTGCGCAGGAAGCCCGCCGCGTGGCCGAGCATCTCGGTGAACAGGGGCGCCTCCTCGCTGTCGAGCACGGTGAAGTAGACCTTGGCGTGAGAGAGGTCACGGGTCACCCGCACCTCCTGGATGGTCACCTCGGCCAGGCGCGGGTTCTTCGCCTCGTCCCGCAGCAGCAGGGCCAGCTCTCGCTGCATCTGGGCGCCGACGCGGTCGGCGCGGCTGAACTCCTTCATCTCCAGCTCCCCGGGATCACAGCTCCCGCTGCACCTCGGTGCGCTCGTACCCCTCGATCTGGTCGCCGGGCTTGATGTCGTTGTAGCCCTTCACCGCGATGCCGCACTCGGTGCCCGCCTTCACTTCCATGACATCGTCCTTGTGCCGGCGCAGGGACTCGAGCTCGCCCTCGAAGATCACCACGTTGTCGCGCAGCACGCGGATGGGGTTGTTGCGCTTGACCACCCCTTCCACCACCATGCAACCGGCCACGGCGCCGAACTTGGAGGAGCGGAACACCTCGCGCACCTCGGCCAGGCCGATGATCTCCTCGCGCACCTCGGGCGAGAGGAGGCCGGCCACCGCCTGCTTCACGTCGTCGATCACCTCGTAGATGATGCTGTAGTAGCGCACGTCGATGCCGTGCTCCTCGATCACCTTGCGCGCGGCGGCGTCGGCGCGCACGTTGAAGCCGATGATCACCGCGTCGGAGGTGAGCGCCAGGTTGGCGTCCGATTCGTTGATGCCGCCCACGCCGGCGGCCACGATGCGCACCTTGGCCTCGTCGGTCTCGATCTTCTGCAGCGCCTCCTTGAGCGCCTCCACCGAGCCCTGGACGTCGGCCTTGACGATGAGGTTGACATAGGCCACCTCGCCCTCTCCCATGCGCGAGAAGAGCTGATCGAGCTTGGCCGCCTTCTGTTCCGAGAGCCGCTTCTGGCGCATCTGCTCGCGGCGCATCTCGGCCACCTCGCGCGCCTTCCTCTCGCTGGGCAGGGCCACCAGGTCGTCGCCGGCGGCGGGCACCCCGGAGAGCCCCAGCACCTGCACTGGCGTGGAGGGGCTGGCCCAGGGT